>JADGEH010000125.1 GCA_016744475.1 Thiotrichales bacterium
AAATCATCTTGCGCTGTCATATCTTTAATTTACCTCATGGATTTTATTAATATTAAGTCAAATAATTATATTACACATATTATGTAATATAGCTATATAGCTAAAGTACATCATTTATAGGCTTGCGATAGAGCCAAACCCAAGACTGCCAGTCCTTGAAGGACTGGCAGTCTTAACAACTGATATAATTTTGCTATAGCCAATGAGCTCACAAAACGCTTGATTTTCAAGTAATCTCCACACAGGTGTAGCCTTGAGTACAGCAGGATTAAAATGTGCTTCACAAGATTGGATAATGCCAATAATTTCACCATTTTTAAGCATAACAGGACTGCCTGAAGCGCCTTTCCAACCTTTAGCCGTCTTTGGGGGATATGTGGCTCCTAACGTAAATGTTTCACTATCAGCATCTCCTGCGCTGGGCATATCGCCCCATATCTTTGTAGGAGGACGTAGCTTGTTAAACTGACTGGCTTTAGCAAAACCTTCTGTTTCCCAAGCTTTATTTAATTCAGGATGACGATTAGACAGCCAACCACCCGTTATCTCACTAGCAATAGAAAATGAATGTCGCAATAATACCGCATCATATTGTTCATCTTCCCAAGCAAGGTAGTCTTCATCCAGTTTAAGCTCTTGCCGTTCTCTGTTTTTATCCTTCAGGTTGTACCAACGCAAGTAAATGCCATACACCGTCTTACGTTTGCCATTTTTATTTTTAGGCATAATGGCGTGTCGAGCCGTAATAACCAGATTCTGAGTAATAGAATACCCTGTGGCTATTTCACCCTGCTTGCTGGTTTCACTGGTTTTCACAAAGATTTCTACCAATAAGCGGTTGTAACGCATGAGCTTTACTCCGGCATTTCATCGACTTCATCAGAAATTAACAAAGGTTTTCCACCTTCAGCTTCAGATTGACCACCCTGTATGGGATTCATTTTTAATCTCACCGTGTGTACAGCTTGGCTTGTTTTTTCTTTACTCATACCCGCATTAACATAAAACTTAAGCCCACCTTCTTTTTTACTTTTATTACTCACGGTAAATTGAACCTCTACTTCAATGTCTGTTAAGTTGAATTGCAAGTCTTCATCTTTAGCCGATGTTTGCGCTTGCTTTAGTTCTTTACGCAATTGTGTCAGCATTTTTGCTAGTTCTAAAGGTTGCTCGCTCATACGTTTGATGCCTTCTGGTCAGTGGATAGTCTGTCCATCATAACTCAAGTGTGAGCGGGGTTTAAATGCTGAAACGGCACGGGTAGCACAGTTTAAAAGTGCTTTATGGCGGGGTGAGTGATGCCTCGCTGGCGGGAGAGTTTGCAGGCTATTGCAGCAGCAAACATGTGTGGGATGGTTTTGTGTGAAAGCCTGTCGTGACGCGCTTGTGTCATTTGACGCACAGCAGGCGCGGTGCTCAACGTTCCCACGCAGGGCGCGTGGGAACCAGGGAAGGACGACTTGTACTCCCTATATAAAGGAAATAAATCAGTTATACGATAGACCTGGCAGGTTTTTGAAACCTGACAGATCTTAACCACGATGCTCCAGTACAACTGAAATATTATCTCTATATCTCCCTGTTGAGGCTAAAAATCCTTAACTTAATGGCAGTGATGCAACACATGGGCACGAGTTAAAAAAAAGTTTTTGAAAGTTATTAAGAACCTATACGAAAACGGGATAATCGGCTGCAAACCCGCCCTTTTCCGCTTTTTTTTGTTAAATAGCACGCTATTCGCCTTAAAAAAACGAAAATCCTGCCTCAAAATGGCGAATTTTCGCTTCGATTCCCCATCTTCGTATAGGCTCTAAATTTTTATTCCTACTGAGTGACACAGCAGAAGCCATTATCGCTGGCACAGGTAACGCAAATGATAATAATTGTCATTAGCATCTATATGCAGTATATTGCCCTGACCCTATGACTTGAACAACAGGAGCCAATGACTGCATGAACTTACCCGCCTACTCCCTACATTTTCTTTCTAGCCTGTGCCTGCTCAGCGCCTTTTTTAGCCCTCATCTTGCGGCACAGCCCATGACATCCGTGGCACGAGCCCATGCAGAACTCGCTTTTGCCAACTATCACGATACCGTGATTGATGCTCAAAAATTACAAACAGCAGTGAAGGCTTTGCTGGATCAGCCTTCAAATGACACCTTACAAGCGGCTAAAAAAGCGTGGCTGGCAGCGCGTGAATCTTATGGACAAAGCGAAGTGCTGCGTTTTCGTGGCGGGCCGATTGATGACAATCTGTCTACACCAGAAGCCAATGATGGCCCTGAAGGACACATCAATGCTTGGCCTTTGGCGGAAAGCTTGATCGATTATGTGGCCTTGGAAGTCGATGGCTTGGATCAGGCTGAAAGTGCCGATGCTGCGCAACACATTAGCGATAATATTGTGGCGGATAGTCGCTTTGTATTAAGCAAAGACCATCTCGCAGCCAACAATGAATTAGGCGGAGATGAAGCCAATGTCACCACAGGCTATCACGCCATTGAGTTTTTACTGTGGGGACAGGATTTGAACCAGGATGGCTCAGGTTCAGGCAAACGCGACAACAGCGCAGGACAGCGCCCCTACACCGATTATGCAAAAGGTGACGCTTGCACCCATCAGCATTGCGAGCGCCGAGGGCAATACCTCTCATTAGCCGTGGCCTTATTGGTTGAACATTTACAATCAGTGGCGGCGCAATGGCACCCCAAAACAGGAGCGCATTACGCCACTTTCAGCGCTTTATCCGATGCCGAAGCGGCGGCGAAAATTCTTGAAGGCATGGGGCGTTTATCTTACGGCGAATTAGCCGGAGAACGTATGAATATCGCCTTAATGACCGACTCCCAAGAAGATGAACAGTCTTGCTTTAGCGATAACACCCATCGAGATATTGTTTCAAATGCACAGGGCATACAAAACGTATATTTAGCCCATTACGCAGGCAAAAGTTACGGCAATAGTATTTATGCTTGGTTGCAAAAACAACAGCAAGGCATTTTAGCGGAAAAATTAAAACAACAACTACTACAAACTATGAAAGCAGTCGCATTGATTGATAAAGCTGCTAAAGCAGGCGTTCCTTTCGATAATCAAATTCAAGGTAGCGATGCACAAAAACAAATCATCATTAATGCCATTGTCGCTTTACGTCATCAAACCCATAGCATTGAAAAGATCATGTCCGTCGTCAATATGCAAGCTGATTTACGTCAAGATACAGAACAAAACATAGAAACGCAGTAAAAAACTGACCCGTTGCTCTTCACAAAGTGTAGTAACTTCTATTTTCTATTGCCAAGCGTTGCTTGGCACAAGGAGTCATTAATGAAACCCCTGCTGTCCTGTTTAGCCTTACTCTCATGCTTCTCTTCCGCACAAGCCGACACCACTATTCCAGATAAAGAAACTTTAGGTAAAGCCTTATATTTTGACGTTAATTTATCTAAAAACCGCACTCAATCCTGTGCGACTTGTCATGATCCATCTCGCGGATTTGTTGACCATCGAGACACCCCTGCTGGTAAAGCAGTCTCTTTAGGCGATGATGGTGTGTCTTTAGGCGATAGAAATGCACCCACTGCGGCCTATGCGCGGTTTAGTCCTGATTTTCATTTGAATCCAAAAGGCCAATATGTTGGTGGGCAATTTCATGATGGACGTGAAGCAGATTTGAAAGGTCAAGCCGGAGGGCCACCGTTAAATTCCATTGAAATGGGAATGCCTGACAAAGCTGAAGTGATGGCACGTCTACAAGCCAACCTCAGCTATGCAACAGCTTTTAAGCAATTATTTAATGAAGCTATTTTTTCTGATCCAGAACAAGCTTATGCCGCTATGGCAGACAGCATTGCCGCTTTTGAGAAAACCGATTTTTTTGCACCTTTTGATGCTAAATATGATCGTTATTTGCGTGGAGAAGTTCAATTAACTAAAGAAGAATCTCTGGGAGAATCCTTATTCTTCTCAGAGCAATTTACCAATTGCCATCAATGCCATAAGCTCAATACCTTTGGTGGTAGTCCAGAAGAAACATTTTCAAATTATGAATACCATAACTTAGGCGTGCCAGTGAACAAAACCGCCAGACAACATAACGGTGTAGCCGCTGATTTTGTGGATCAAGGTTTATTAGCCAATCCCCAAGTTAAAGATGAAAAACACAGCGGAAAATTTAAAGTAGCTACGTTAAGAAATATCGCCATCACCGCCCCTTATATGCACAACGGCATATTTCAAGATTTGAAAACAGTGGTGTTGTTTTATGACCAATTTAATAACCCCAAGCGTGATTTAAATCCTGAAACGCACACAGCTTGGGCTAAACCTGAAGTGGATAAGAATGTGGCATTAAAGACTGAAGAGTTCAAAGCACCTGCTTTGACGGATAAAGAAGTGGATGCTTTAGTGGCATTTATGAAAACCTTAACAGATCAACGCTATGAGCATTTGTTGAAATAATCTGTTTTATATGTTTGGGCGTGTTTTTGAATGGAACAGCCTAAACATAGACTACTCCATTAACAATCGTCTAAATCAGTATTGTACCGCGCTAGAATACCTTCTGCGACTTGCCGAACATTTTCATCCTCTAATCGGCCTTGTTTTTTCAATAAACAAATCAATTTCGAAAATTCATTAGAGGGCAAGTGCTCGTGATGCTCTAATGTGCCAAGGGCATTTAAAATCAGACGAGCCTTAGGTAGGCGTAATTGAGTTAATGTGGAAGCATCTTTTAAATGACCTAATTGTTGTTGAATAAAAAAATCGATTTTTTCATCATTTTCTTGTATATCATCAAAACCTTCCATTCTTTTTGCCCATAACTTAAATAAAATCATATCTGTAAAATATCGAGACCGATCTTGTTCTGCGGTATGTTTATCTAACACCTCATTAATCGTATCTTTAGCTATTTTTTCTATTTCGACTTTTATATTACTGATGATTTCCTGAGTGATTTTTTCTTTTAAATGTTCTTCTGATTTTTCTATTTCTAAACGAATGCCACTCATATTTATCGCATAAAACACCAATGGCACTAAAGTAATGACAATAGCCAAAATAGCAACAATCACTGCTAACAATCCAGAGATTAAACCAAAATAGTCATAATCTACTGTAGGAGGAGGAAACTTATATCCCCCTAATAATATATCCATATACCCACTGACGTAGGCAATACTAACAAAAGAAGCAAAAATTAAAACTGATAATATGAGTGCAAACCACAAACCTACTTTTACAGAATTTTTATTGTCATTATTCATTATTAGCTCCTGATAAAATCATATTCAAATAGACTATTGAATTTTTTTAAGCCATTCAGAAAATTTTTGGATCCAATTAAATTCCCCTTTTTCTATATATAAAGGTTGTTCCTTTATCCCACACTCATCACAAACTCGTTTCATTTGATGTCTTTGATATTCATCATTAGGTCTTCCCGATAAAATCAGCACGGGTACCTGTCTATATTTTGAATCCGATGTCCAAATCAAGTGTTCTAATAATGCCCAGCCAGCATCGCGACCTTGCTTGGTTGAGATTTGAAAAACATTAATACTCTTTAAATCATTCACACCATACAGCATGACATCCACAATGATGGCATTGATGGGTTTGGTGTCTAGCATTTCCTTGATAGTATGAGCTTTATCCCTAATAATGACTTTGAATCCAGCCTGCTGAACTTCATCTATTTGCTCTGCAACGGTATTTGGATTGTCATCTATCCATAAAATAGTAGGCATTTTTTTTCCTCATGAAGTGACAATGTTTAATGGAAAACTCAAAATAAAAATATGTTTGCAATATTTACTAATAGGTTCGCTTTCATATCTAATCTCAATACCGTACAAATCACAAATACATTGAACTAAAAACAGTCCTTTTCCTTCTCCCTGAATACCTTGAGCTACAGCATCTTGACCTCTATAGCCATCTTGAAAAAGACGGTATTCTTCGGCTTTCTCCAATGCCATACCTACATTAATAATCTGTAGTTGGACACCATATTGATTACAATAAGTGGCCGCTTCAACAGTGGTATGAGATACAGAATATTTAATTGCATTCTCTAATAAGTTAGAGAGTATATGATTTAAATTTTTTCTATGAATCAATACTTTAGGTTCACATTTTGCTTTGTAATCTATACTCAGTGATTTATCTTTTTGTTTATACCACTCAGAACGAAAAACATTATTAAAATAATCTCTTAAATTCAAAAAATCAGGTTTTTTATCAAGTAAACGGCGTGCATTTTCAACCACTGCATTACTACTAGGACGAAAATGGGTTCTAAAATTAGATTGACCTAATAACTTAACGGTATCTTCTAAAGTAGTGCCATGAATTGTAATGTCTTTAACCAGAATACTTAGCCGATTAGATTCTTCTGCTGTGGGTAAATGACGTGCCCATCGCCAAGCATGGGCTTGATACCATGCTTCAATATTTTTAGCGCGATCTAAAATCATACTAGCACCGCTTTTTAATTCATGCACAATAAAAGAACGATTTTCTTCTTCCCAACGTAGCTTGGCATGTAATGCTTGTAATAATAAAGCCACTTCTTGTGCCACGAAAGACACTAGACCTTTCCAGCGTTTATCATAAGCCTCTGTGGTTTTATTATAAAGCACAATCATAATTGGTTGTTCATTTTGTAAGCGAGCAGGAATACAGCACACACTTTTTATTCCTTCTTCTATTAACTTTCGGTTACGTGGTTTTTTTTGCCATTCTTTATCTAAAGGCATTTGGCCTATTTTTTTCTGCCACCAGACTAAACCGGCATCTTTTTGCATTTCCTTTAAGGTAAAACCGAGCACTGTTTTTTTATCTGAAGGCTTAATTATTTCTTTTCCAGGGCACAAGCCTGGGTGATTATAAACGCCTAAACAACGATATTTCCCCTCTTCTGGATCAATTGCCCATAAACCTGCACCATAGCTGAGAAAAATATCAGATAAACATTGGCACACGTCATTATATTTTTTAGTATCTGATTCATCAGAGGCCAGTTCATCTCGGATGATAATTTGATTTAAAATATACAGCTTGTTTAAAAACCATTGATAATAAAAATAATTACTCAAAACACTGGTGATTTCATTCATTAAGCGCTGGTTGCTAGAACAAAATTGATAATATTTATCACCCAATACTTCTACGACTCCCCACACTCGACCATAAAATAACAAAGGCGAAGCCAGTCCACTTTGATGAGAGTCTAAACCAAGAGGCGGATTTAATAATGTTTGCCCTTGAGGTAAAGTGGGATGTTTATGTTTTGAATCATAAGCCCCACAAAACTGGCTATTGTGAGAATCCACAGCCCGATAACAAATAGATTGTTGTCGCATATCATCATTTTTTCCAGCAGCTCGCATGTGCTTAGGTTCTTTTGTTTTCCATTCTCTATGTTCTTTACCACCATGATGATATAAATTTAGTAAGATCAAGGTTTCGTCGCCATGATTATAACGATATAAAGTTGCAATATCGGCCTGCATAAAACGGGTGATTTCAAAGGCTAAACGTCCTGATATGTTTTCTAAGTTATTATTCACTTCTTGAGGGCTTTCAGAAAAAATGCCAAACCAGTCATTCATCCATTCGCGTAAAATCAATAAACGTTCTTGTTTGCTTTCATTGTATTTTGTAAACACTTCACTGAGAAAACGCTCAAATAAATTATTAATTCTTTGGTTAACATCTAATGTAATCTTGATAAGAGACTCGTTGTCTTCCTCTGCTGTGTAAATAACAGGACTAATGAGTACATTTTTCGGATTTATTGAGGAAGCTACATTGGTAGGACACTCTGCTACCCATTCTAATTTAGGTAGTTTTTTTCCACGAGACCTATAAAACTGAGTGCTAATCCAATGAGATAAAATACCATCGCCGCGCAAGGGTGAGTGATCAAGTCGGTAATATACATTCATGTGCTTGTGATGCTGATCATTAGGCGCTTGCAGATGTTGAAAATCACTCTGTATCTGCATCATGCGAGTGGTGCGGATAGAAAATAAAGACCATGTGGCTAGACTGGTATAATCAGGTCGAAGTAACTCTGTATCACTAGGCAATGTTAGTCCAATTAAGCAGCGTAAAGCATCTATAATTTGCTCCAAACGATCCTCTAAGCTCTCCGTGCTAATAGGAAAACGACTATTCCCCATGCGGATTAAACGCTCCAAATCGTAATGCACTTCTCCCTCTGGTTTTTCTTGACTACAGGCTTTTAATTGCTTAACAAAAAGACTCACCATATCAGTCACCTGTTCATTGATATCTGATAAAGTATAATATTGAGGTGGTGACCAAGCTTGCCCTGCCACTAATACACTGTTTAATTCAGGGACATATTTGTAACTTAAATGTAAATAGTATTCTCCCTGTTCATTTTTAAATCCCAACCCTTTATTAGTTACTTCATCGGATAAATCACAAAGAATAAAATGATAATAATGCCAACAAAATAACCACCATTTCCAGCACCAATGTTCATTTAAGGCTCTCAATAAAGGGTAACTATTAATTCGATAGCTATACCAATAATCTCCATGTATATCCCTTACCTTCTTCCATAACTCAGATTGATATTGATTTTCTTCATTAATCTTTTCGTAACCGTTAAATCTTTCAATGATTTCATTTAAGCTATCCTCTATCGGTGATACCGCCATTTTTTCAATATGAGCCTCAAAATCTTTCTGGCTAGGAAAACAATCTTTAAAGCTGAGTTCAAGTTTACTAGCATAGGTATAATATTTTTTAGCTTCTTCTACTTTATATACTCGAAGAGGCGTATCTAATGCTAAAGCATAGGTTTCCAAAATAATGCGGATAGGCCAAGAATCGTCTTTTTCAATAATGGATTTCATTATTCTCTCCGTAGACTCTTTTTATATAAAGAGATATGTTTTTGCTCTAGGCTTTATCAAGTAAGCCTAAAGAACATGAGTATTTAAAACAAAAAATACCGCTGTGCCATCGGCAACACATCCGCTGGCTCACATACCAATAATTGACCATCGGCTTTGACTTGATAAGTCTGTGGGTCAACGTCTATCTCAGGCTGATAATCGTTCAGCACCATATCGCTTTTTCTCACATTGCGGCAATGCTTTGCCACGCCGACCAAAGATTGCAAACTTAGCTGTTCGGCAATGCCTGCATCCATTGCGGCTTGCGATATAAAACTCATGGAAGTGGCTTGGCAAGCACTGCCTAATGCGCCAAACATGGGGCGGTAATGTACGGGTTGTGGAGTGGGGATAGAGGCATTGGGATCACCCATCGGTGCAGCAGCAATCATCCCGCCTTTTAAAATCAAACTGGGTTTGGTGCCGAAAAATGCGGGTTTCCACAGCACTAAATCCGCTAGTTTGCCGACTTCAATAGAACCGACTTCGTGAGAAATGCCGTGGGTAATGGCGGGATTGATGGTGTATTTGGCAATGTAGCGGCGGGCGCGGAGGTTGTCATGGTGAGCCGGATCGCCTGCCAAACTGCCGCGTTGAACTTTCATTTTGTGTGCGGTTTGCCAGGTGCGACAAATCACTTCGCCGACTCGTCCCATCGCTTGAGAATCGGAGGCGATCATGGAAAAAGCGCCGAGGTCGTGCAAAATATCTTCAGCGGCAATGGTTTCACGGCGAATGCGGGATTCGGCAAAGGCTACATCTTCGGCAATGTTGGGATCAAGGTGGTGACAGACCATGAGCATGTCGAGGTGTTCGTCCACGGTGTTGACGGTGTAAGGGCGTGTGGGGTTGGTGGATGAAGGCAAGACGTGCGCATAACCGCAGGCTTTGATGATGTCAGGGGCATGACCGCCGCCCGCACCTTCAGTGTGATAAGTGTGGATGCAGCGGTCTTTCATCGCTGCCAACGTGTGCTCGACAAAGCCGGATTCGTTAAGGGTGTCGGTGTGAATCGCCACTTGCACGTCCATTTGCTCGGCAACGCTCAGGCAGCAGTCTATCGCTGCGGGTGTGGTACCCCAATCTTCGTGCAGTTTTAAGCCCATCGCTCCTGCCGCCACTTGTTCTTCGAGTGCGAGGGCTTGGCTGGCGTTGCCTTTGCCTAAAAAGCCGAGATTCATCGGCAAGCTGTCGGCAGCTTGTAACATGCGCTGGATATGCCAGATACCGGGCGTGCAAGTGGTGGCATTGGTACCTGTCGCAGGGCCCGTGCCTCCGCCTAGCATGGTGGTGATGCCGGACATTAAGGCTTCGTCAATTTGTTGCGGACAGATGAAGTGGATGTGAGAATCAATCCCGCCAGCGGTGAGAATCGAGCCTTCGCCTGCGATGACTTCACTGCCTGGGCCGATGATGATGTTGACTCCGGCTTGCACATCGGGATTACCCGCTTTGCCGATGCCGACAATGCGCCCGTTTTTGATGCCGACATCGGCTTTGACGACACCCCAGTGGTCTAAAATCAAGGCGTTGGTGATCACGGTGTCCACGGATTCATGGCAGCTACGCTGGCTTTGTCCCATGCCATCGCGGATCACTTTGCCGCCGCCAAATTTCACTTCATCGCCATAGATGGTGTGGTCTTTTTCGACTTCAATCCAGAGTTCGGTATCGGCTAAGCGCACGCGGTCGCCTGTGGTCGGGCCGTACATTTCCGCATAGGCGCGGCGGGTGATGCTGCTCATGTTGGATGACTCCTAAGAATGCGGTGAATAAAGTGTTTAGCATTTGAGGAGAGAATCGTAGCGAAAAATCGCCTGTTTGAGGCAGGTTTTTTAGTTTTTTGGAAAAATGGCTGGCAGGAATGGCAAGAAAAAGGGATAGGACAAAAATGTTTTTTGCGGAGAATTTGGCAGAACGATTATTGCGCTGTAGAACAGCTTCTAAGACCGTCGGTATCTAAAAGATGTAACTGCCCGCGTCCTGTGGCGACATAACCTTGGCTGATAAATTCCGCCAAAATCCGCGCCACCACTTCGCGTCGGGTGCCTAGATGTTGAGCCAGTTGTTGCTGCGTCATCTGAAGTTTTCCATCCGCTGAAGCACGGATTAACAGGAAATGCGCTAAGCGCTGGCGATTGTTTTGCCCATGAACGTGGCTTAACTCTTCCATGAGACGAAATACCAAAGTGGATAAAGAACGCACGGTTAATTCTTGTACTGACGCTTCTTGCGTAAACAGTTGTTTATAGGTGTGCCCCGAAATGACCATGACTTGAGTATCCATTTCAGCTTCTACCCAAGCGGGATAGAGCAAATCATTAAACAAACAATTCAGCGCTAAAACACAGGTCTCTCCACGTTCTATGCAATAGAGCGTGGCTTCTTTACCATTGGGGCTAATAGAATAAACTCGCAGACGACCTTCAAGCACCATGTAAGCCCCTGAAGTTTGTTGCCCTTGGCGCAAGACAATATCGGCATTATCACAATGTTTGTACTTCACGCCTTGTGATAATAGCGAACGTCCTGACTCAGTGAGTGCCTGATAAAAAGGCAGTGCTTCTACATTAGATGACAGTGTGCTCATTTTTAGTGGCATATCCCATGCTTAAATAACCGTTTTCGTATAGGCTCCAGCCCTGTTAAGGTGATTCAATTTCATTAAGACAGTAGTTTTGCAGTAGAAACATGAGGTTTTCCTTTGTGTTCATTTTTTGGAGGTGGTGGGTTTTTAGCACCACGTTTATGTTTCTTAAGTCTATCTTCTTAGTAAGATACAACAAAACTTCCCCAATGTCTGGAATTTTCGCTGTCATAAAAATAGCCCAGTCTTCAGGTTCAAGTATAAGATTCATCCCTTCATCAGTAGATGCCATTTTCTCGGCAATATAATAATCAGAGATGTCATCATGAATATCTTTTTCTGGATAGCTGGCTTGTATAGCAGCCATGACAACTGTATAAAAATTGAAAGCAACTAGGGGCTATACAAAAACCAAATAAGGCCGCCTTAAGATAACCCAATGTATTGATGTCTGAATTTAGATATTTTTCCAATTTTTGGAAAGCTGTTTAAATTGACCATCGCTTTCTATAAATATTGGCAATGGTTAAAGCATCTGCTTTAGCTTGTGGGGTATTTGTAATACAATCGAATGTATTTATCGCTATTTCGAGTGATTTTATTTAATTCAACGATAATGCACCTGACCATCATTTCTTTTCTTTCATGAGTTAATGTCGCCTCTTGCTCATACACTTTGCCTGCCTCACCCCTCCGTTTAACTTATTTTTTCAATAAGTTAAACGGAGTATTTGCATGTTGACGCAGTATAAAAATGCGTTTTTTGATGGATTTTAAATAAAGATTATCGGAAAACATAATATAGATAAAATATATCATTTATAAAGTTACGTAGCTTTTTAGTTTGTCGAATTGAAAGTATTCACCTGACAAACAATCTCTGAATACTTGAACTTCATCTTCAAATGCCTCAATAAAAGGAAAATTTTTTCTGGTCCATGTTTTTGCATACCACCAAATATCTTCTACAGGATTTTTCTGTGGTGCATTGGGTGTACACTTAATACATTTTATTTTCTATTCATATTCTGGTAATCCATCATTTACTGACTTCAAGTCATCTTTAAATTTATTCGATACATGACAAGATGCACCCTCCCAAATAAAAACATGTTTTTATAAAGGAAACATAGCCAGTATTTTTTTGACAAAATCAATTGTGAATTCTGTTTTACCTGACTCATCATCACCAAGAACAAATTGTCCCGTATAACCATTAACAGCAGCATACCCTATTTGTTTCTTGCGGAAGTTTGTCATAGGTATTTCTAGGCGATCTCCATTTTAAGGTATGCCCCTTATGCCCAACTTGACCACCTACTTTACGTTTGCGTTTCGGGCGTAGACTTTTCTCATTGGCAGCAGGTTTTTTCAAGCCATCGCTTGATGATGGCTTGCTGCTATTGTGGCTGTCTTTTCCTAGCTGTGCTTCAAGTTCACGGATACGCGCTTCTAACTGCTCGACTGTATCGAGCAGGGTCAGAATCAGAACATCTTTTTGAGCTTCTGTTAGTTGGGATACATCTTCTGGCAATGCCCTAAAAAGCTCAACAGTATTGGAGATAAAGCGATAAGATGAGGGCTTGTACGGCGTGCAGGGTTTACTGTATGACACTGTGTGTCGCTTTAAATGCGATATTTAGAGCCTATACGAAAATGGGATAATCGGCTGCAAACCCGCCCTTTTGGTCAGGTTTTCCGCTTTTTTTCGTTCAATAGCTCGCTATTCGCCTTAAAAAACCGAAAATCCTGCCTCAAAATGGCGAATTTTCGCTTCGATTCCCCATCTTC
>JADGEH010000230.1 GCA_016744475.1 Thiotrichales bacterium
TATAGCTAAAGTACATCATTTATAGGCTTTCGATATAGCCAAGCCCAAGACTGCCAGTCCTTCAAGAACTAGCAGTCTTAACAACTGATATAATTTTGCTATATAGAGGCCGCCCTGTTGGGGCTAAAAATCCTTCATTGAATGGCAATGATATGCTGCATGGAAATGCCGTCTTGACCGCGTTGCGGTCAGTACCAATATAAAGATAATATCTCAGTGGTACTGGAGCATCGTGATTAATAGACTTGTTGCAAGGGGCATTCATCAACTGCAAAGGCGTGGATTTTGGTCTGTTTTTCCGCTTTTTTTCGTTACACACCCGGTATTCGCCTCAAAGAATCGAAAAAACAGCCTCAAAACCACACCTTTTCGCTACGATGCCTACCCCTCAGAATAAGTCTAATGTGAAAAAACGTGATGTTTTAGTGTGCTTCACGTAATGTGGGTAAAGTTGAGTTAAATATGGAAGGACGTTAAAACATGATGGAAAGTCGGAATTTAAAAAAAGCCGGGTTGAAGGCGACTTTGCCGCGTATGCGTGTATTACAATTACTTGAAAATAGTGAAAAACATCATCTTAGTGCAGAAGATATTTATAAAGCGCTATTAGATACGGGTGATGATGTGGGCTTAGCCACGGTTTATCGGGTGCTCACCCAATTTGAGGCGGCAGGATTGGTCTCGCGGCATTATTTTGAAGGGGGCTTGTCGGTCTTTGAATTGAATCAAGGTCAACATCACGATCATTTATTGTGTGTACGCTGCGGTAAAGTATTTGAATTTACTGATGATATTATTGAAAAAAAGCAACAAGATATTGCTCAAAAAATGGGTTTCGAGATCACGGATCACTGTTTGTATATTTATGGCATGTGTCAGAAAGCCAATTGTGAACATAATCAGGGTGGATAACATTGCTCTGTGCGGCTTGGATGGATATGATGCACACTTGAAGTCTATATGATGCACACCATCGTATAGGCTGTTAGCAGTATCAAAAATATCAGACTTATGAGCATTGATAGTCACCCCTTTGTCAATGCTCATTCGCGTTCATCTTAAGGGGAGCGAGGTGAGATCATATGGAACTAGCACAAAAAGGCGCTGAAGCATTTATTCCACTAAAACAACTCATGGTGACCATGAAATGGACCACGGCGGCAGATTTTGATTTAGCCGCAGCTTACGAAGGTAAAGACGGTAAGCAAGGCATGGTTTATTTTGGTGAAAAGGGTGATATGAATGGATTTCCTTTCATGCAGTTAAGTGGTGATGAAGGTGTGGGTGATGCTGGTGGTAATAATGAAGAAACCATGCGCATTACTCGCTTAGATGATATGAATAAGGTATGGATTTTCTGTTGGGATTACGGTCAAATCCAAAGTGGTGCCACTGCTCGTTTTGCAGATAGTGATGTCGGCTTAAGCATTGTCGATGATGCTGGCAAAACGGTCTCTGTCAATATGGATTCTGGCGATACGGGCAATGTGGTGTGTATTGCAACGATTGATAATTCAAGCCCGATGGGTGCTAAGCTGATTAACTCAAGCCAAATCGGCACGCTGAAAGGTCTGAAGTCATTGGATCAATTATTGGCTATCGTCAACGATTAATTCTCGTTGTTGACAATGTTTATCAAACCCCGCTGATAGCGGGGTTTTTTTCTGGGATATAGAAGCGGTCTAGCTGACTTTGGTCTACCTATCTCAAGGTTTTCGTTAAATAGCCTGCTATTGGCCTTAAATCTTGAAATAATCCAACTCAAATCAGCGTAACCTAAGCCTGAATAAGTTTATTGATCAGACAACTTCTTAAGGAGATAACACATGGGTTTTGCAAACGTTAAAGATTGGTTGAATCAGCAAAAAACGAGCATGTCCGACACCATGACTCGATTTAAGAATAAAGAGTTTATGGATGCGGTCGTGGCAGGTTGTGCTTTAGTCGCTGCTGCTGATGGCAGCATTTCTGCGGAAGAAAAGCAAAAAATGGCAGGTTTTATTCAACGTACTGATGAATTAAAAGTGTTTGATATGCAAGACGTGATCAAGCAGTTTAATAAGTTCACGGACAATTTTGAATTTGATCACATGATCGGTAAAGGCGAAGCTTTAAAAGCCATTGGTAAAATCAAGAAAAATGAGGAAGGTGCTCGTTTGTTGGTGCGGGTGTGTTGTGCGATTGGTTTGGCGGATGGTGATTTTGATGCTTCAGAAAAAGCCATGGTGCAAGATATTTGTACTGAACTTGGATTGAATGCCAGCGAATTTGGCTTATAAGGGGGCTATCAATACGCCGCGACTGCGGCGTATGAAACAAGCTTTAGAGCCTATAGACAACATGAATCATTTATACGACTCAAGCCATCCGCTTTAAGCCCTTAAAAGACAACGCAAACGGCGCAAAAGAACACCCGCGTTTTCAAACGATGTTTACCTCGTTCCCATGTGCCGCATCATGGCCCTTCAGTGAAGCCCCAAAGGGGCGTCATATTTATAGCCTAGGGCCACGCCCTAGGTTAAGAGCCTATACGAAAACGGGATAATCGGCTGCAAACCCGCCCTTTTGGTCAGGTTTTCCGCTTTTTTTCGTTCAATAGCCCGCTATTCGCCTTAAAAAACCGAAAAACCTGCCTCAAAATAGCGCATTTTCGCTTCGATTCCCCATCTTCGTATAGGCTCTAAACGAATAGAAGAAGCTCAGCCCTGAAAGGGCGACATAAAATGCCATGCCACCTTGTTATTGCGCCCTTTCAGGGCTGGGTCGGTATCATCGACCGAACCCAGGGCGTTGCCCTGGACTATAGGGATGCCGCCCCGTTGGGGCTAAAAACCCTTTAACCCGTTCCCATGCCCTGAGGCTGTAAAAGAACTCAGAGGTTATAATAGCGAAACTACCATCAACTAGAAAACCCCGCATGTTAGAACGCCGTTACAAACAAGGTGCAAACCGT
>JADGEH010000126.1 GCA_016744475.1 Thiotrichales bacterium
GAATCGCGCCGTGTCATTCAATGCCATTAAAAATCATGCGATAGACATTTTGTATAGTGATGGTGATAATGACTTGATATTACAGAAATTAGAGTCGCTTTTTTTAACAAACCCGACGCTTTATCGGGAAAACCGAGAAGTACCCAGAAAAAAACTTTCTGCTCGACATTTATTGAACCACGCGAAGCGACGGCGAAAGATATGCTTCTAATGTCATATTTTGTCAAACTTAATGGCAGTGGTTTGTCACCTGCATCCGAACGTTTCAAATAACGCCAAACATGCTCAAAATTTACGGATTAAGGTGGCAAACCTTGACCCACAGGTAAAGGGATCATAGAAACATCATAGCTCAGCAGCAACCCATGAATTGACTTAATAGATGGATTTTCCCCTGCTCTTTCTTCGGTGAGCGATAATAACGTAGCTCGACCCACGAATACTGTAGCCAACTTGAACATGCGATTCTCCTCGTTAGCGCAAAATGCAGTGTGTGTGTTATTAGGCTGGGCAGTCCATACAAAGGTGGACATAAGAAATATCCCTGTAGCGTAAAAAAACCCGTAAAATCGAACACATCAGTTTTTAATTCACATCTAACGGAGAAACACCATGTACTTGAAATTCATCAAAACTATATCTGTAGCCGCTATTGTTATGGGACTCGTAGCTTGTACGGATAAAGCTCCAGAACCTGAAGCCGCACCAGCCCCAGCCCCTGTTGAGAAAGGGACAGCAGAAAAGCTGGGCGCCGATCTCGATAAGACACTGGAACAAGCGAGCGAAAAAGCAGGCACTATGCAGCAAGATGCTGCGGCTATGCTGAAAAAAGTGCAACAAGACACTAAAGACGCGGCGGCTAAAGCGGGTTCGACCCTGAATAACGCTTTGGGTGAAACCCAGCAAGAACTTGATGAGGCAACTCAAAAAACCAAAGAATACTTACAAGAACAAGGAGCTAAGCTGCAAGGCGAAGATGCGGGCAAAGAATAGATTGACCCAAGTTTAAGACTCCACTGACATTCTCTTAAGTTCAAATGATTCTGTCAGCAATTGATTTTATATTCTTGTTCTCACACATCCTGTGTGAGCATCCATAAATCCGTAGGATGGGCAAAGCACAGCTTTGCCCATCTTTCACGTGAGGGCAGGTTTGTCACCTGCACCCGAACGTTTCAAACAACTCCAAACATGCTTACGTTGCCTAATCCAAATAAAGCTACTTTTGCTTTTATTAACTCAGTTGTTGCCATTAGCAGAAGGACGCACCCAAAAAGCAACAAATCAACACTAACCCAATGCCAACCACTTCGTACTTGCACCCAAGCATCCTTATGTTTCGATGGTGCTTCTGTTTCTGGTTGTAAAGCCCTGTACTCCTTGTCACCTACAAATGCATGAGTAAGAAAGGCAAGCAGCAATAATGCTCCTGCTATAAGCATAGGAATATTCATATCTCGGTTTTTTATTGCATTAAGTGCAGTAGGATGGGTAGAGGCACGTCATAATATTGGGTGTTTGCATGAATCTTATCGCACCGAAACCCATATGGGGCTGATCATCGTGGTGTTGGAATATGATGGGTGTCGGCACGGGAAAGATAATGATTAAAACAAGCCTCATGGACGTGCCTCCACCTATCTTACGCGGGCTATAGGGTTTGCACCGCGTCTTTCTTGCGATACAAACGTGAGGGGGTATGAAGCATCGTTCGCGTGCGCACTGAAAAGAAGGTGCGCATCCTACTTGGCTATGAATAACAATAATGTTTTTCTTTGACTGGAAAACCGTTTGATGGTGGGCAGTTTTATACAATATCAAAACTACAAATTGTTTGATTTGAATCCAGCAGCTTGAGTACACCTTTATAAATATTTTTTATGAAAATATACTTCTTTGAGCTTGATGAGCAAGAGAGTATCTACTTGTCTTCAATTTATATGCCTCTATGGCAATACGTCGATTTGATACATTGCTTCCACATAGAAGCCTTCACCGTCATCTCCTCTGAAGAATAGTTCGTGCTTACCAGTCGGTAGAGCATCCAATAGTTTCCACAACCCTCCAACGCGCATTTCATGCTCCAATATAGAACTGGTTACGGGATTACCCCATACACCTCTAACGATAAATGGCTTATGGGTAAAAACTTTATCTAGTTCAATATTCTTCCCATTTAACTTCATAAACCCATGAGCTTTTGACAAGTTTGGCGGCTCGTAATGCTCCGTAAACCACATATTAAAGACAGGCACCAGAAGTTTTTTATTCGCAGGAATTGTGCATTTTCGATGCACGGCTCCACCAAAACATCCAGCAAGGAACCAAACGTCATTAGGCTGACATTTATCTGCATTCTCACCCGTTAAATCACTAATAGGGTTAATCTCATCTTTAACCGATGCTCCCCATTGAACCCATCTTGCAACAAGCCCTTCCATTGAATCTGGTGAGTAAGGGATAGTGGCTATGTCCGGCTGTCCTAACATTCTAGTAAATATTGACATAAACATATTTCCTTTGCGACCTACGCGAGCTGTAGGGTTTGCACCGCGTGTTTTTTGCGGTGCGAACGCGGGGGAGTATGAAGCATCGTTCTGTGAAAGTATTTAATTTTATGCGTTTTCAGCAACTTACAGGTTGCAGCCATGTGGGGTGGTGCGAAATACTGACGGAAACGTTGTTTGAAACGCAAAGTTTGTTCGGCGTTTTGCCCACCATTCGGATGTTATTGTGGCATCGAATGGTGGGCAAATTCCGTGGTGATTATGTGCCAATAAATGAAATTCATTGGACGGAATCCGCCCACCCTACACGGCTTTAATGGCAAGATTGAGAGATATTTGAAACGTTCGGGACAGGTTTACGCTATATCTTCTACAGCGTAATAGTTGAAAATATCAGTAACATCATTATCAAGAATATTTAGAACTGATGGGCGTTTATCGACTAAAGTCTCGATAATGTTGCGGGTAAGATTTTTTTCAGAATGATGGATTGCACGGTGGCAATATGGGCATAAGCAATAAATATTATCTATTATGTCAAGCGGTTGATTGACTTCTTTTTGCAGCGACATAGGTATCAAATGGTGAGCCTCAAGATAGGGCTTTCCTGTGAACCTCGATAAAAACAAATGGTGGCTTTTATCAAACTCACAAAGATAATTTGATGTATTCATCCTTTCTAAAGCTATCTTTCTATCACGAATAAATACATCCCTAGCGTTTAATTTTCTGACTTTAATCTCATCAAGCTCTTGGATAGCCTCTTGATACTCATATTCACTTTCATCACACACTAAAATTTTATTCTGGTTTCTCCAACTATGCTCGTCAAGTGAGCCTATCCACAGGTTCTTATCTTTTTCAAAGATAAACCATATATCATTTGGCATCGGTTTATAACCTGCTCTGACAGATAGATAGAGCCTTAACTCCGGTTTTGCAGGCTTAGGGAATACTAAATTCAAACAAATCTCTTTTCCACTAGGAAAAAGCTTAAATGTTTTCTTTGCTTTAGTGGGATTAGATTTAACATTCCCTATTTGTATCGTTTCCTTACCAAAAAAAGAAATCAACAGTTCTGCTTCAACATCAGTAGCGGTAATTTGAGAGTCGTAGTTCTCACGAGGCGTGACAATAGAATAAGCGCCAGAATGACTATCAAATCTTATTTTCTGACTTTTTCTAAATTTCATTGTTGTTGAGATACACCTTAATTTTTTTAGCTATATCCCTGACGACAGGGAGTGCGATGGAATTGCCAAATTGTTTGTAAGCTGCCGTTTTGGAGGCGGAAATTATAAAGTTTTCTGGAAAACCTTGCAGCCTGGCACATTCCCTTGGAGTGAGCATACGAGGATTTTTATTTTTCTGTGGAATAAGACATTCTTTTCCATCTTTTCCGTAACGGGCGACTATAGTATTTGAGGGTTTATCTAAATCAGCACAGAATGCAGTAAACCCAGTACCTCTAGCGAGATTGTTGGCTGTTCTACGTTGATGTCCTGCCCATAATTTATCTGAAATGGTGTATTGTGCATCAACTTCTTTTTCAAGGATGGTTTTTAAAGCTAATGGTTTCCCATCAAATTCTGGAAACGTAAATTCTTCTTCTGTGTCACGTAAGCAGACCATGTAACATCTGACTCGCTTCTGGGGTACTTTGGTTTTTGCATTTATAATTTTATATGAGAAGGAATAACCTAGCTCTTTCATGGTTTTTTGAATAATAGAAAATGTTTTACCTTTATCATGGTTAATGATGTTTCTTACATTTTCTAGAAAAACGACCTTTGGTCGTTTTGCTTGTACAATTCTGGCTACATCAAAAAACAAAGTGCCTTGTGTAGTACAAGCAAAACCATGTGCAGTATCGAGCGCATTTCTGGCAGAAACACCCGCTAAACTAAATGGCTGACACGGAAATCCCGCACAGAGAACATCGTGGTCGGGAATATTGCACTCATCTATTTTTGTTATATCACCTTCAGGAAGTTCTCCGAAGTTTAGAAGATAAGTGTGTTGTGCATAACTATCCCATTCGCTTGAAAACTGACAAGCGCCTCCGATTTCTTGCATTGCCAGCCTAAATCCTCCAATTCCAGCAAACAAATCAATAAAAGTGAAAGAAGTATCCTTTTTATTAGGTAAGAATGGGGGATGATGGAGATGCAATTCTTCCTGTTTGACAATGGCGTTCATTTCAATATTGACCTACTTGAATATCCTCGTGCCAGCGCTTAGCACGGCATGAGTTGTTTATGCGCTCTGCGCATACATGGGCACAGAGCATCTATGTCTCGTGCGAGGCGGAACGCTCGCAAGACACTGGGAATGCAGTGTGTGTCGCTTCTGCGGCACGGGACGCAGAGCGTCTTCATCGGTATTTCCACAGAGAGAAGCCATGTAGGGTGTGCAAATTCCGTCCAATAAATTTTTATTATTGGCACATAGTTATCACGGAATTTGCCCACCATTTCTTTAAATTGATGCAAATGGTGGGCAACGCCGTGGTGGTTTTGTACGCTTTGCCAAAATCACGGACGGCTTTTGCGCCACCCTACTATTCTCTGCAAAAGCGGAGAAAATCTTATTCTACACCGCCTGTATACTCTCCGTCACTTCATACTCATCTTCTGTCAGCTTGGCTTGTGCTGCTGCTAAGCGTGCAATGGGAACACGGGGGGCGGAGCAGGAGACATAGTTGAGTTTGATGTGGTGGCAGAAACGGATGGATTGAGGATGTCCGCCTTGCTCTCCGCAAATGCCGATTTTTAAACCCGGCTTGGTTTGTCGTCCCCAGTTGACGCTTAAGCCCATGAGTTGTCCTACGCCTTTTACATCTAATACTTCAAAGGGGTTGTCAGTGAGGATGCCTTTCTTGGTGTATAGGGGCAAGAATTTATTTTCAGCATCTTCTCGTGAGAAAGAGAAGGTGGCTTGGGTGAGATCGTTGGTGCCAAAGGAGAAAAATTCGGCTTCTTCGGCTAAATGTCCGGCTCGCATACAGGCACGAACCACTTCAATCATGGTGCCGAATTTGAATTCAAGTTTAACCCCGTATTCTTCTTCCACTTGTTCTTGCAGCACTTTAACGCGGGTTTTCACAAAACGTAGTTCTTCTAAAGTACAGACTTGTGGCACCATCATTTCTACTTGTACATCTAAACCTTCTTTGCGACATTCGGCCTCGGCTTCTAATACGGCTTGAATTTGCATGGCGTAGATTTCGGGATAGGTGACGGCGAGACGTACACCGCGATGTCCGAGCATGGGGTTGACTTCAAATAACTCGCGCACTTTTGCCAACATATGTTGTTTTTTGGCGATGGCTTCTTCAACCAGTTGTGCGCCATCGGGGTTGAACGGCATGTCAGGATGTGGTGGTTGCTTTTCATTATTGGGACGCAGTAAGCGCATAGCATTAAATAGAACATCAATGCCGTGGATGCCGTTGCGCAGTTGTAGCAGGTCTTTGATGTCGGTTTCTAGTTCGCGCTCGGTGGGCAAAAATTCGTGGATGGGGGGATCGAGCAGACGCACGGTGACGGGGTGGGGGGCGAGTGTTTTGAACAGGGATTTGAAGTCTTCGCGTTGCATTTTACGCAAACGGGTGAGGGCTTCTTCGCGTTCTTCTAAGTTGTCGGCGAGGATCATGCTGATCATGTAAGGCAGGCGCTCGGTGTCGTTGAACATGCGTTCGGTACGGCATAATCCAATACCCATAGCGCCGTAGTTCCGCGCTTGGAGTGCGGCATCGGGGGTGTCGGCATTCGCCATGACTTTGAGTTCGGCGATGTCGTCTGCCCAGGAAAGTAAGGTGCGTAGTTCTTTGGAAAACTCAGGCGGTACGGTTTCAATTTCGCCCAGATAAACTTCTCCGGTGCCGCCGTTGATGGTGATGAATTCACCTTCTTTGACGATCATATCTCCAATCATGGCTAGGCGTTTTTGTACATCGACTTGAATACCTTCTGCGCCTGCCACACAGGCTTTGCCCATGCCGCGTGCGACTACGGCGGCGTGGGAGGTTTTACCGCCGCGACTGGTAAGAATACCTTGGGAGGCGAAAAAGCCGTGGATGTCTTCGGGTTTGGTTTCTTCGCGCACGAGGATGACTTTTTCTCCGGCACGTCCCATGAGTTCGGCGCGATCTGCATCGAAAACACATTTGCCCGCAGCAGCACCGGGTGAGGCGGGTAAGCCTATGGCAACGGCTTTGTCTTCAAGTTGGGGGGACAGACGCGGATGTAGCAGTTGTTCTAGTAATTCAGGTTGTACGCGCATGATGGCTTGTTCTTTGGTGAGCAAACCTGCGTTGACCATTTCTACTGAAGTGCGCACCATCGCCGCAGCATTCATTTTGCCGTTGCGGGTTTGTAAGCAATAAAGAGTGCCTTTTTCAATGGTGTATTCGTAGTCTTGAACTTCTTTGTAATGGGTTTCTAATTTGTTGCGCAGTTCTACTAGCTGTTGATACATCTCTGGCATTTCGGCTTCTAGTTCTACCACGGGTCTGGGTGTGCGAGTACCGGCGACCACATCTTCACCTTGTGCATTGGTCAGGTATTCTCCGTACATGACATTTTCGCCGGTGCCTGGATCGCGGGTAAAACCTACGCCTGTCGCGGAGTCGTTGCCCATGTTGCCAAATACCATAGAAACAATATTGACCGCTGTGCCATTGGCCATATCAGATGTGATATTAAATTCACGACGATAATCAACGGCGCGTTTACCGCCCCAAGAGTTGAATACGGCTTTAATGGCAATTTCTAATTGTTCAAACACGTCTTCAGGGAAATCGCGTCCGGTGCTTTCTTTTACTACGGCTAAGAAGAGCTCGCTGATTTCTTTAAGGTGTTCTGCGCCTAAACCGACATCGGCGGTGACACCTGCGCGTTTTTTGGCTTCGTCAAAGGGTTTGTCAAAGGCTTCATCAGGAATGCCGAGGGCGACTTTGCCAAACAGTTGAATAAAACGGCGATAAGCATCGTAGCTAAAGCGTTCATTATTGGTTTGTTTGATTAAGCCTTGCAGGGTTTTTTTGTTTAAGCCTAAGTTGAGAATGGTGTCCATCATGCCCGGCATGGACATGGCGGAACCTGAACGCACGGAGACTAATAGAGGGTTGTCTGCATCGCCGAAGCCTTTGCCCGCTTTTTTCTCAACTAAAGCCATTTGTTCTCGGACTTCTGCCATGACCCCATCGGGTAGGGATTGATCAGCGGTGTCGAGATAGGTTAAGCAGGTCTCAGTGGTGATGACAAAACCGGGGGGAACATTTAAGCCGATTTGTGTCATTTCACACAGGTTGGCTCCTTTACCGCCTAATAAGTGTTTATTTTTACCGTCGCCGTCTTGAAATGCGTAAACAAATTGAGTAGTCAAAGCTACTTCCTCCTAGGAAAATATATGTTTTTAAGTGGTTACAGAAGTGATGCAGGGATACAGCGGCTGTCAGGTCAATCTATTAGACTTGTTGCAAGGGGTATCCATCGACTGCAAAGGCGTGGATTTTGGCCTGTTTTTCCGCTTTTTCTCGTTAAATAGCCCGCTATTCGCCTCAAAAAACCGAAAAAACCGCCTCAAAACCACACCTTTTCGCTACGATGCCTACCCCTCACAACAAGTCTATTGCGTCCATCATTGGCCGACCGCTGCTCAGGAATACTGCTTGATTGTATCTAACTAACTGCGTCTGTGATCAGTCAATGTCGATTTTTCCTGGCTTCTTTTAGAAACAGTCTAATGTCACTGTATCTCAGCTTGACGTAAGGTTTGCGTGAGCTTTTCATATTCGGCTTTCATGGCAAGATTTTCAAAGGGGGTCAGGCTGGGAAGTTGTAGGTTAGCCAAGGCTTGAAATTGATGGTTGCTGGCTTGAATCATGGCGACTAACTCGCCGCTGAGTTTGACGGTTTGGTAGCGAATCAGCGCCACCTCAAGGTCTTTTTCTACACGGGCTTTGGCTTCTAAGGTTTGATCGGCTTGAGCTTTTAGACGGGTGCGATAGAGCTTGATGGTGTCCACGGTCAGTTGTTGTGCTTCTCGACTGGATTGCAGATCAGCACGGCGTATGGCATCAGATTCTGCGTCTAATAATAGCTGAGTGCGTCGTTGTAATTCTTTGGAGTCTTCGGCAATTTTGTCGATGGCTGGCAGGTATTTGTCCATCACTGAGCCGACAAAATCGGCCTGCATAGTGCTGACAACTTCCAACAAAATGGCGTACATGCCGTAGTGTTTACGGGCAAATTCTAAGTTTTCGCCATTCTCTTGCATTAAAGTGGCTAATTGCTGGCTTAGACGTTTAACGTTATCAAACACCACGCTCATTTCTAGGACATCTTCACCGATCACACTGGACATGAGCACGTCGAGCTGCTCTTCTGATAAAGACACGCCGCTGGCTTGTAGTGCTTGGGTAATGTTGGTTTTTTTCTCAGCTATTTGTTGCTCATATTGTTGGATGCTGTGCTTTAAATCGGCAATTTTACCGTCGTATTTGTCGGCTTTATTTGGACGACCGACTTTTTTGGTTTGCCATTCCCCCATGTCTTGACGCGCTTGTTTGAGGTTTTCTTCTAATTGTTTAATCTCCAGCAGACGATCTTGCACTTTAGATATCCCCAAAATATCCACCGCAGCGTGGAGTAAGTTGTTAATCTTTTCTTGATTAGAGACTTTATCTGTCGTAAACCAGGCGGAATCGGGTAAATCTTCATGTTGATCTTTTAACGCCAATAGCTCATCTAAAGTGGGATAGGCTTTTTCCCAAACAATGGGAAATTTGTCTGAATCATTGCCTCCTAACCAGTCGCCAACCAAATCTTTTGAAGCGTTCAGCATGTCGTCTGAGGCTTCTAGCATACGGCTTAAAGCGCCTTTGTCTTCAGCAGCCGGCGTAGTCTCTTCGGCTTGTAATGGTAATAAGCTCGTTTGTACTGCAAAACAGCAGAGTAAGCCGGTGATGTGAAATTTCATGTATGGATTCCTTAAAGAAATGAATAGAGGGTGAATGGGGCAAAGTATAACGCTTAAGAGGGATACGGGAATGATGCTGGGTAGGGACATCGCTCAACTCAAGCGCTGTGAAAACTGTTTGTTTTTTGGAATGGGTATACTAACTAAACATACTGGATACGAAGAACACAGAGGGAAATCTTTAAAAGACAACTCAGTGTTCTTCGTGTCTTCGTGATCAATATTCATCCTAAAAATTAAAGCCCATCGCTATATTCTCTTAGAGCCTATACGAAGATGGGGAATCGAAGCGAAAATTCGCTATTTTGAGGCAGGTTTTTCGGTTTTTTAAGGCGAATAGCGGGCTATTTAACGAAAAAAAGCGGAAAACCTGAGCAAAAGGGCGGATTTGCAGCCGATTATCCCGTTTTCGTATAGGCTCTTAAGCCTTACGGGCTTGTTCTAAACCTTCTCTAGCCAATTGATCGGCTATTTCATTTTCAGTGTGTCCGGTATGACCTCTCACCCAATGCCAATTGACTTCATGCATTTGTGTGGCGGCATGTAAGCGTTGCCATAAATCTTGATTTTTAACGGGTTTTTTATCGGCTGTGCGCCAGCCGCGTTTGATCCAGTTATGAATCCACTGGGTAATGCCCTGTCGTAAATATTGAGAATCCGTGGTTAAATCCACCTGGCAAGGGCGTTTCAGAGTTTCCAACGCGATGATCGCCGCCATTAATTCCATACGATTATTGGTTGTATCCGCTTCGCCGCCTCGCAGACGTTTTTCTTTGCCTTTATAGCGCAATAATGTCCCCCAACCGCCAGGGCCCGGATTGCCGCTACAGGCTCCATCGGTAAAGGCTTCAACTTGTTGTAAATGATTTTTAGCTTCCATGCTGGACTTCAATACCTCGATTTAATGTTTAAATACAAAGACAAAGTAGCGTCATGAGGGTTTATTCAACGTGTCTTAAATAGGTACGGGCACTGTTTGTAGAATATCTTCCACTACCCCTTCTGCTTGTTGTCCGGCAAAACGCGCTTGAGAATCCATCTTTAAACGATGTGCCATCACTGATATGGCGACTTCTTGGATATGCTCTGGGGCGACATAATCTAAATCATCAAACAAAGCCAGGGCTTGTGCGGTTTTCATCAATGCTAACGCTGCACGAGGGCTGGCTCCCATCGCAATACCCGGCACTTCCCGGCTGGCTCGCACCAAACTCACAATGTAATGCTTGAGTTCTTCGCTGATAGAGACCGCTTGTGCTTGCTGACGCAAGATTTGAATGTCTTCTGCTCCCACACAAGGGGATAGCTGCTCCAAAATGTCTTCTTGCTGCTGGCGTTGAGTGAGAATTTTGACTTCTTCTTCCTGCGACACATAGCCCAAACTAAAACGTAAGGCGAAGCGATCCATCTGTGCTTCTGGCAAGGGGTAAGTACCATGAAATTCCACAGGATTTTGCGTCGCCATGACAAAAAATGTCGGGCTGAGCGGATAACGAGCACCATCTAAACTGACTTGGCGCTCGCCCATGGCTTCCAATAAGGCGGATTGCGCCCGTGGGGAAGCACGGTTAATTTCATCCGCCAGCAAAATCTCTGTAAAAACCGGCCCTTGATGAAACTGAAAGGAGTGCGTTTGTTGATCGAAAATAGACACGCCTAAAATATCGCTGGGGAGTAAATCCGGTGTGAATTGAATTCGATTAAAGTCTGCGCTGACTGATTTGGACAGGGCTTTGGCTAATGTGGTTTTGCCTGTACCGGGCAAGTCTTCCAATAAAACGTGTCCACCGCTGGCAAAGGCGGCTAACAGTTTGCGAATGGATGGCGTGTGTCCTTCGATCACCGTTTGGATATTGGCGAGGATTTTTTGATAAATCTGGGTAGCTGGATTTGGCATATTTTATTACGGACGAAAGCGTAAGCGAAAGTGTCTAAAGTGTTGTTCAAAGAGACGTTGTTCGGTCGGTACGGGCAAAGGTGCCGCACTCCAGGCTGCATCTTTAGCGGCATCATCAAAAATACGATGACCGCTACTTTGGAAGACGCTGGCGTTAATCACTTCTCCGCTCGGCGTGGTGCGAATTTCTAGCACACAAGACAAGCCATTAGGCAAATGAGGAGGGCGTAGCCAATGCCGAGTAATTTTGTTTTTAATCGCTATCGTGGCAGCCAGTATTTTTTGTTGATCTTGTGTCGCTTGTGCGGCGGCATTGGCTTTGTCGCGGGCGGCACGCGCAGCGGCTTCTTTCTGCGCTTGAGCTTTAGCGGCGGCTTGTTCTTTTTTGCGTTGCTCGGTGGCTTGTGCTTGGCGTTTACGTTCGGCTTCTTGATCTCGACGACGTTGCTCTGCGGCAGCGGCTTTACGTTTTTTCTCGGCGGCTATTTGGCGTTTGCGTTCTACGGCTTGTTCTTTGCGACGTTGTTCGGCCTGTTGTTGTTCCTCTTGTCGTGCTTGTTGAGCACGTTTTTGTTCTTCGGCTTGGCGCTGTTTGCGTCGAGCGTCTTCCTCCGCTTTACGTTGTTGTTCAGCTTCTGCTTGTAAACGCGCAGCTTGAGATTTTTGGGTTTGTGCGGCTTTTTGTAGCTCGGCTTCACGTAAAGCTAATTCAGCTTGGCGTTGTTCTAAACTCTGTTGCTGTTCCTCCAGCCTCGCTTGTTGTTGTTGCGCCTCTTCTTCTAGGCGTGATTCGCGTGAACGTAATGCTTCTTGCTGTTGTTCTAGTGTCTTTTTTTGCTCAGCGGCTTGGGCTAATTGTTGCTCTAATTCACCGCGTTTATCGACTAATGCCGTTTCTAATTGAGTGAGATTTTTTTCAACGGTATCGGCTTGTTCTTCTAAACGTTGTTCTTTGTTTAATAACGCTTGCGCTTGTTCGACTTGTTGCTGATGTAACGTTTTAAGCTCTTCACGTCGTTCATTTAAAGTTTGGGTGTTTTCTTCCAATGAGGCTTGTCTTTGTTGTTCTCGTTGTTGAATTTTATCCATCACCTGTTCAACCTCGGTTTCACTGATAGTGTCCGCCTCTATGCTGCTAAAACTGACGCAATTTTGCTCAGTAGGTGGCGGTGCCCATTCAAACCCCGACCCTAGAAAGAAAATACATAATGCCAAGATATGCACCAGCAGCGCATAAAAAAAAGCGGCCGATTTATCCAAGCTGTGTTTTAACATAGAAAAACCATGAGCGGTCTAAATAAAAACAAAGGCGTTTTAGGGGGGTTCTCCCCTAAAACGCCTCGCATATCTGTCTATCAGTGATAGAGAGTGGCTTATATACCCATAGCGCCTAAAACACTAGATTCAACATCACCATCGCTACAATCAAAAACAGTACGGTCATAATACCACCTGCCCGCATGAAATCTTTCACTCGATACCCCGCAGGCCCCATAATTAAAGCATTCACTTGGTGTGTGGGAATCAAGAATGAATTAGAGGTGGCTATCGCTACTGTCAACGCAAACACACGCGGATCGGCCCCCGCCCCTAATGCAATATTTACGGCTAAGGGCACTAATAATACAGTAGCGCCCACATTCGACATCACTAAAGTAAAGAAAGTCGCCAATACAGCAATGGCGGCCTGCAAGACCCATGAAGGGACACCGCCGAGCAGATTTAAGGTTTCTTGCGCAATCCACGCCGCCGTGCCAGTGGTTTCGACCGCCATGCCCAGAGGAATCAGGCTGGCGAGCAAAAAGACGGTTTTCCAACTGATCGCATCATAGGCTTCATCAATATTTAATACGCCGCTGAGAATCATCCCTAAAGCGCCGGTGAGTAAGGCCACGGATAAACGCAAATCAGTGAATAACACCAAT
>JADGEH010000127.1 GCA_016744475.1 Thiotrichales bacterium
GCTGATATAGTCTGTTAATGTCATGTTTTTCTCTTCCAGAGTTAAGTGCGTGATTCAAGGCTATTATAGTGGCAATATAGTTTTTCGGAGTTTTCAGTTTTGTTGTTAGACGAACAATATATTTTTTACGCATCATCGCTTCCTCCATATTATAACTGGAGGACACTTTGACGGATTTTATCCGTCAATACAAGATTGCTTGTGTACTAGGGCCACGCCCTAGGTTAAACGGAGAGAAGAGATTTAGCCCTGAAAGGGCGACATAAAACGCTATGCCGCCTTTTATTGCGCCCTTTCAGGGCTAGGTGGGCATCATCGACTGAACCCAGGGCGTTGCCCTGGGCTATAGGAATGCCGCCCCGTTGGGGCTAAAAACCCTTCACTTAAATGGTAGTGATCCTATTGGCTTGCATAACTATAAGGATATTATTTCAGTTGTACGAGTTAAATTACTCATAAGCCTTGGGTATAAAGCGTGAAATGAGAGCCTGTCGTACAAATCATTTCATATCCCTATAGAACGGCTCACGGCTTGGGGTTTCTTGGTGTCGGAAGAGGGCTTTATGCTAAGCTAGGCTCGAATATTGTTAAGCAAAGGCGCTCATGATGGAAACCTTGACTTTAATGCTGGGAGCGGGCTGGGCCAGCGGAATTAATTTGTATGCCACATTGTTTATGCTGGGCTTAAGCGGTGCGACAGGCATGGTGGATTTGCCCCCCGGTCTACAGGTGCTCAGCCATCCTCTGGTAATTGGTGCGGCGGGTTTGATGTATGCCGTGGAATTTGTGGCTGATAAAATTCCTGGTGTGGATACCGTGTGGGACACATTACATACCTTTATCCGCATTCCCGCTGGCGCTTTACTCGCATCAGGGGCGATGGGTGATGCGGGCATGGCGATGGAAATCGCGGCATTGATCATTGGTGGGGGCTTGGCGACAGGCAGTCACGCGGCTAAAGCCGGTACCAGAGTATTGATTAATACTTCGCCTGAACCTTTTACCAATTGGACGGCCTCTGTCACTGAAGATACGGCGGCCTTTGGCGGTTTGTGGTTGGCCTTGAATCAGCCCTGGGTTTTTTTAGGGGGGCTGGCGGCGTTTATCTTATTATTGATCTGGTTATTGCCTAAAATTTGGAGCGGTATTGTATCTGTCTTTAGCGCCATTGGACGTGTGTTTGGAATGGGCAAGGATGTAGATAAGTCTGCTTCTTCTTAACAATTAGACTTGTCCGAGTTTAAGAGTCTATACGAAAACGGGATAAACGGGAAAAACCGCCCATATCCGCTGTTTTGCAGTCGGTGTTTTAAACTCAGACCAGTCTATTTATTTAATGACTGACGTTACGCAAAGGCTTCTTTGCATTCAAATTTTAATGACATTAACAATAAAAAATAAATGCTGTCTCTGTCGATTCTTTTCATGCCGTTCTGGGTGGAAAAGAAGCACTATGCGGCTGATTAGAATCTTCAGCTTTAGCCTGATATTGCTCAGCAGCCTGCCTGTGTTAGCTGAGCGCCGCATTATTAATGGGGGGGATACGGTAAAAGGGGCATGGCCTTGGATGGTGTCTCTCCAAATTGACGATATCGGACATCATTGTGGCGGCACTTTAATTGATCCGTATTGGGTGCTGACCGCAGCGCATTGCCTAGATAATTTAGATGCGAGTTTTAGTCTACGTGTGGCGATTGGCTTGTATCAGAACTCCAACCTTGAAGACAGTGAGTTAATTCAAGTCTCACGCTTTTTTCAACATCCTGATTGGGATACCTATAATTATGATAGCCCCAATGATGTGGCCTTATTGTTGTTATCCCGCCCCTCTACTTCTCCTCTCGTCAAACTAGCATCACCTGAACAACGCTTAGAGACCTCTGGATTATTGTCAATCGCTTTAGGATGGGGTGTTACCCATGTACGTGCTATTAGTTTTTCTGACACATTGCAACAAGTTGACCTACCTTTAGTGTCTTTGGAGACTTGTCGGCAGGCCTATAGTGGAAATCGTCATCTCATTTCTTCACAGCTATGTGCAGGTTTTGCTGAAGGGGGTAAAGATACTTGCTTTGGTGATAGCGGCGGCCCTTTGGTAGTGTTTGATGGAGTAGAATGGCTGCAAGTCGGTATTACCAGTGATGGAGGTCAATTGGGCGGCAGCATTCCTTGTGCGGATCGAGACGCTTACGGCATATATAGCAAGGTATCCGCCTTTTTAGATTTTGTGGATAACCATCTGCTCAGCGATGTATCGTTTACCAATGCGGAACAATTTAGCGCTAGTGAGCGTTGGCACATGCAGCTCGTCGAAAAAAACCCTAATTTTCACCCACGTCCTAGCGTGGATATTTGGTTTGGAGTGGTTTATCAAGAGGCGTTGTGGTTTATCAGCGGTAGCGCACAGCAACCGGTTCTATCTAGCGAACCTAGACCTTGGGCGCAGCAAGTGAGTGCCGCACAAACAGAGCACACGGTATTGGATATACCCGCAGCCAATGCAGCTCCTGGCACGTATCCGGTATATGCGATTTTTACTAAAGCAGGACAAGGATTTACCCCTGTGGCTCTCCAATCTGGCGTGGTCAGCCAGGTAATCACTATTGTGCCCTAGCTGTCTAACGACGCGCACGGCTTGTCCGTGAATAAAATAGGAACAAACAGTATGCCTGCACATTCACCAATGCTCTGGCTTGTACAATATCGCAGCTTATTTGAAGGTGATAAAGCAGCATGGCTGCATTTTGAGGATAAGCTTATCTGGGTGGATAAAAAACACTATGCGGCTGATTAGAATCTTCAGCTTTAGCCTGATATTGCTCAGCAGCTTGCCTGTGTTAGCTGAGCGCCGCATTATTAATGGGGTGGATACGGTAAAAGGGGCATGGCCTTGGATGGTGTCTATCCAAACTGCCAGCGGACATTATTGTGGCGGTACTTTAATTGATTCATATTGGGTGTTGACCGCAGCACATTGTCTGGATAATTTAAGTGCTAGTTTTAGTCTGCGTGTCGCCGTTGGCTTGCATCAACGTTCCAACCTCAAAGACAGTGAATTAATTCAAGTCTCACGCTTTTTTCAACATCCTGATTGGGATACCTATAATTATGACAGCCCCAATGATGTGGGCTTGTTGTTGTTAGCCCAACCCTCTACTTATTCTCCCGTCAAACTGGCGCATCCTGAACAACCTTTAGAGACCCCTGGGTTATTATCAACAGCGTTGGGGTGGGGTTCCACCAGTGTGCGTACCGGCAGTTCTCCTGATATATTGCAGCAAGTTGAATTGCCTCTAGTGTCCTTAGAGACTTGCCAACAGGTCTATAGCCATGATTATGATTTGATTGATTCGCAACTCTGTGCGGGCTTGGCTGAAGGCGGCAAAGACACTTGCTTTGGTGATAGCGGCGGCCCTTTGGTGGTGTTTGATGGGATAGAATGGCAACAAGTCGGCATTACCAGTTTTGGCGGTAAAATCGGCGGCGTTCCTTGTGCGGCTCGAGACGCTTACGGCATATACAGCAAGGTATCCGCCTTTTTAGATTTTGTGGATAATCATCTGCTCAGCGATGTATCGTTTAGCAATGCTGAACAATTTAGTGCTAGTGAGCGTTGGCACATGCAGTTAGTTGAAAAACAACCCAGCTTGCATCCACGTCCTAGTGTGGATATTTGGTTAGGAGTGATGTATCAAGAGGCTTTGTGGTTTATCAGTGGCAGTGCACAGCAACCCGTTCTGTCTATCGAACCCATACCTTGGGCGCAGCAAGTGGATGCCGCACAAACAGAACACACGGTGTTGGATATACCCGCAACCCATGTGGTGCCCGGCACGTATCCGATATATGCGATTTTTACTAAAGCCGGACAAGGATTTACCTCTGCGGCTATCCAATCTAGTGTGGCTAGCCAGGTGATCACTATCGTGCCCTAGTGCTTTTAAGGCACTATTCATCTGGCCTGTCCATGAATAAAACCAGGAATAACAGTATGCAAGCACATTCATCAACGCCCCTCTGGCTTGCGCAATATCGCACCTTATTTGAAGGTCACGAAGCGGCATTGCTACATTTTTGGGAAAGCCTGACAGAACAAGCCGATTGGCCTTTTAGCCTGGATAAGCAACTGCAAGGTTTTGCTCAAAGTTATTGGTGTTTATTGCGGGAATTAAGTGTTATCCAGTTGCCACAAGGCCGTATGTTGCAATTGCAACAACGGGTGCGTGCGGCTTTATTACGCGGTCATATCGACCAAGCTGAGCTACTCAACCAAAAACTCGCGGCTGAAGTCATTAATAGCGCCTTAAAGCTGCCTGATTGGCGGCAACGGCGTTGGTTACGCTATGTGTCCAGAGTACAAGCCAGCTTTGGTTTATTGCGTGTGCAAGTCGGTGATGAACGCACAGCCACGGAAAACTTAATTGCGGCGATTGAAGCCTTGCCAGAAGGCACCGAGCAACGCGGTCTGCACAGTTTGTATTACAACGAAGTAGGTTACGCTTTGTATCGGATACAAGACTACACACATGCAGAGCGCTTTTATGCCAAAGCCTTGCGCCTAAGCCAGCAACAATATGGTGAACTGCATCTGGATACGGCTTTGGGGCTGAATAATCTCGGTTTGCTGAAAACCGCACAAGGCTGTTATGAAGAAGCCGAAACGTTGTATTTACGCGCTTTGGATACCAAGCGCTTATTGTTAGGCGAACATCATCTTAATTATGTCAGCACAGCCAGTAATCTAGGCAGCTTGTATGCCGCGCAATGGCGATTAGATGATGCTCAAGCCTGGTTTTTAAAAACCTTAGATATTCGCTTACATGTCTTAGGTGAACAACACTTTGACACCCAACTCAGCCAGTACAATCTCGCTTGGTGGCATGAGCAATGTCAACAAGGTGAAAAAGCCGGCAAGCTGTACCAAAAAATCCTCCAAGCCCGCCACACGTCACTCGGCCCTCAACATCCCGATACAGTTTTAGCTAAATTATGGGTGGCTGATAATTATCAGGCTCAAGGCCACTGGATCGATGCCAAACTCATGTATTCAAAAGCCAAAAAAGCCTTGCATGAGATTCTCGAACAATCCCCCGTGCAACACGGTGTTTTACAACAACGTCTAAAACACGCAGGCAAACTCGAAACTACATGAACACTACTTTACAAGAAGCCGTACAACAGCAACGCGAACACTTCACCGCTATTCTTGGACGCAAGCTCCTGAAACTCGCCAAAACTTGTGCGCTTGTATTGCCCGAACGCACGCAGCTAGAAGCGCTACTCACGCAAGAATTGTCGCATATTGATTACTGCAAACATCTCTATGTGTTGGATGCTGATGGTCTGCAAATCACCGCCAACATCACCCGCGAAGGCGCGGATCATAGTCATTTCGGGCGCAATCGTATGGAGCGCCCTTACATGCAAGAGATTGTCGGACACACCGATTTCAAACTGTCCCAAGCCTACATCAGTCGCAACAAAAAACGCCCCTCTTTAACGGGTATTCAAGTCATTCGCGGTCTCACTGGCGAGCGCATCGGCTTTTTGGGCGCTGACTATGATTTGCGAGAATTACCCGGCACCGCCGATATTTATCAAGAACCCCAAAATTGGCGGCAAATCAAAGGTGATCCCGCTATTCGTGGCGGATTGTTTTTACAAAGCCGAGCCGAAAGCGTGATGGACACACAAATGGATGATGTATTGTCATTAATGTGTGAATTGATGATCGAGCACGGCGTATTTCACGGTAAACTCCATTTTTCCAGCAGCCGTGCGACGCTCTGGCTGATGGATGACCCCTACTCTTACCGCATCCTCAGTATTGACGATCTGATTGATCCTGATATTTGTCTGGCTTATCCACACCGCCCTTACACCGAACGCGCACAAGTCCCGCCTACCAAAATTCGCGCCGTGTTTGACTTGTTTCGTGAACTTCGCTTTGCGGATGAAAACGTGTATTTGCGGGCGGGTTCACTGAATATTTGCAACGGCATGGTGGCGCTCAATTTTTCTTGCGATGGCTCACATTACTTGCCCTATGATGACTTCTTACATAAAAACGTTGAATTCTGGTTTGGAACTTTATAACCCCCTCCTGGTTGAGCACTTTAAATAACGATGGGTGATAGATGCCTATTTTAGCTGCGCAGAGTATGACTACACTATGAATGCACACATTCTCGTCGTTGATGACGAACCCGACATTTGCACCCTATTACAAGAAATTCTGGAAGATGAAGACTTTAGTGTCAGCGTCGCCGCTAATGGCGAACAAGCACGAGTCCTGCGTCAGGAAAAACGCCCTGACGTGATTTTGCTAGACATATGGATGCCCGATATAGATGGACTCTCATTGCTCAAAGAATGGATAGAAACCGGCTTATTTGATACGCCTGTGATCATCATGTCCGGGCATGGCACTGTAGAAACCGCCGTCGAAGCCACTCGTTTAGGGGCTTATGATTTTCTCGAAAAACCCATCGCGCTCTCCAAACTTTTGATCACCATTCGCCGTGCTTTAGAAATGGTGTCATTAAAACGCGAAAACACCGGACTCCGACGCAACATCGAAACCAACGAACCGCTGGGACACAGTGATCCCATGACCGCCCTGCGCGAGCAAGTCAAACGTATGCTCAACCATGATGCCTCCGTGCTCATTATTGGCGAACCCGGTTGCGGGCGCACACTGTTTGCCCATAACCTGCACCAACACAGCCCCCGCCGTGAAGGCGCTTTTGTCGATGTACGTGTAGCGGGTATGAGCCCCGAAAACCAAGCCATTGAATTATTTGGCAGCGAAGGCAGCACCTCCACCGCTCGCTTACAACAAGCCAATGGTGGCACCTTATTTATCAAAGATGTCGCCGACTTAGACAATGCCGTGCAGGCGCGCTTGCTGAGCAGCTTAGAAAACCATGCCTTTGTGCGTAATGAAGGCACGCAAGCCGTGCCGATTGATGTGCGCATCATTGCCGCCACCGCCTATGACCTAGAGCAGGCCGTGGGCACCGGACGATTGCGCGAAGACCTGTATTACTACCTCAATGTCGTGCCCTTACACATTCCCCCCTTGCGCTCACATTGTGAAGACGTACCCGAATTGCTCGAATATTACGTCAACCTATTTGTCAGCCAAGAAAACCTACCGTATCGGCGTTTTACCGTAGCCGCACAAAATCGCCTGCGCAATTATCACTGGCCCGGTAATGTGCGAGAACTTAAAAACCTCGTACAACGCTTGCTGATTCTCGGTCAAGATACCGATATTCAGCTCAACGAAATTGAACCCACGCTCAATACCCAGCAGCGTGCCGTCTCCACCACCAATATGCCGATTTTTGATCTGCCTTTACGGGAAGCGCGTGAACAATTCGAGCGGGCTTATTTAGAACATCAATTGCAAGAAGCGGGCGGCAATGTGAGCAAAGTCGCCACCCGTGTTGGCCTAGAACGCACGCACTTATATCGCAAGCTACGTGCTTTAGACATTGATCCAAAGCAGACTAAAAAATAATGGGAAGAAACACCATCAAAGTTTAATCAGTGTCCAATATTTTCTTCCCGATTTTAGTGAACCCTAGCCAGGGATAAAAAACCACACAAAAGGCACGAAAGACACCAGCGGCACAAACGGGGTAAAACGCTGTGCCTGTGTCTTTCGTGCCATTAGTGTTCATTTTGTTCAACTCACAGGCTTCGGTCATCTCAGCAAATAGTGTGTAAACACTGACTTAATCGCTTTGGAAATGCTGGCGTTCTTTTGCGCCGTTTGCAAAGCAGTAGGTATTATCCCTTCTATACTAAAAAACCAATGATGTCATATGCGTTAAACGCTTAACCGCTCTTAAGTTTTAGACTAAAGGAGAATAATGATGCCGTATCCCCCCTTAACTGCGGGTCAAGTGCAGGCTTTGCAGCGTTCTGCATTATTTGCTGATTTTAACCAGGAGGAAGTTCAACGTTTGGGACGTTTTTGTCATCATGAAATGGTGCCAGCACATACGGTGTTGTTTATTCAACGGGAGGCTTGCAGCCATTTTTATTTGCTATTGGAAGGCTTTGTTGAGTTGTTTTTGCAACATGGAGAGCAGCAAAAGAAAACGGTGGAGTTTATTGAACCGGGACAAACTTTTGCAGAAGCAGCGATGTTTTCGGGTCAGGGCTATCCCGTGTCGGCTATGGCTTTGCGGGAATCTGAATTATTGGCCATCAATAGCATGAAGTTTACGCAGTTTCTTAAACAACATCCGCCGTTGAATTGGCGTTTATTGAGTAATATGAGTCGTCGTTTGCATCAATTAGTGGGACAAATTGCGGCTTTAAGTGTATTGAATGCAGAGCAAAAAGTGATTGCGTATTTATTAGAGCATCATAATGAGGAAGAAATGGAAGAGTCGGTGTCACATTTGCCGTATCGTCGTGCGGAGTTAGCCAGCCGTTTAGATTTATCGACGGAAACATTGTGTCGTGTATTGAGTCAGTTAAAAAAGCAGCAGTTAATCGAAACCCGTCAAAGTAGCCAAATAAAATTATTGGACATTAAGCAATTACGTGAACGTTTATATGGTTCTACGGCATCGTCTTAGCGGTGTTATGCCTTAAACGTTATGGTGTTTGAGGGATATGTCCAGATGGTTCTCGATGACTCATCAGAAGCTTCTGCGTGATGGGAAGAAATAGGGCTAAAATGTATTTTTGTGTCACTTCGCCAACCATTGGAATTATATATGATGTCAAAATACTTCACGCATATCGGTTTTGCTGCGCTGTTTTTGTTATGGATGACAGGTTGTTCAATGGATGCATTGAATACAAAACCGTCTAAACCGCCACCTCGTGCGGATGTTCAGGCACAGCAGAGTGCGGCTCGTGGTGATAATCAGGGGGCTGCGCAGGAATATTTACGCTTGGCAGCGCAAACACAACCGCCTCAGCGTGATGAATATTGGATGACGGCAATTGAGTATTTTTTACGTGGGCAGCGTTTGTTGGATGCGAAAACGCAATTGTCTCGTTTGCAATCCCAACAACCGGATATTCGCGGGCGTATGCAGTTGGCTTATGCGCAAATTGCTTTAGCTGAAAAGCAGCCGGATCGCGCTTTGGAGTTGTTGAAACTGTTGCAGGTGGGGGCTTTAACACCGCGTTCACAGGTGAGTTATTACTATTTACAAGCTTTAGCCTATGAAGCGAAGAAAGAGACGGTTAAAGCCATTTATGCACGAGTGTCGCTTGATCCCTTGTTGGGTGATGCGTATGCGCAAAATAGTAATCATGAGAGCCTTTGGCGGGCGTTGTTGAGTTTGTCGCCTTCGCAATTAAAGCAGTTGCCAGCCCCCGCGCCTGCACAGTTGCCGGGTTGGGCGACGTTAGCCTTGCTGACACAGACCACGGCTCAAGCACAATTACCGCAAGCGGTGCAAAACTGGCGTGCGCGTTATCCGCAACATCCAGCGGAAAAACAGATTGTGATCAATTTGTTAGCAGGGCACACCTACAATACCTCGAATACGTCTGCACCCGTGGCTCAGGTGAAACATATCGCACTGTTTTTGCCTTTGTCGGGCAAATTTAAAGGGCCTGCTGAAATGGTTAGAGATGGTTTTGTCACGGCTTGGTATGGTCATCAGGGCAATAAGCCGTCAGTCAAGTTGTATGACGTGGATGAGAATAATGTGGTAACGGCTTACCAGCAGGCTTTGCAAAAAGGTGCGCAAATGGTCGTGGGCCCTATGGGGAAAAATGCGGCGACGGCATTGGCACAAGCATATGGTGATTTTCCGGTGCCCACCTTGTTATTGTTTGAATTGGATGAGCTGAATAGTCCTGGTTTACGCACACCGAAAAATTTATTTCAATTTAGTTTGTCGCCTGAAGCAGAAGCCCGTCAGGCGGCTGAAAAAGCTTGGCTGGATGGGCATCGTTTAGCCGCGATTATGACTCCAAAAGGGACTTGGGGCAGTCGTTTACAAAGCGCTTTTGCGACGCATTGGGAGCGTCTGGGCGGACAAGTGGTGAGCCGTAGCCAATATTCTAAAGCGCATCTGGCGGGGGCGGTGAGGGAAGCGGCTCATAGTGGTGCGGATGCGTTTTTCCTGGCTTCTTTTCCGGTACAGGCACGTCGTATTAAGCCACAACTCAATTATTATGGTCGAGGTCGCACGCCTTTGTATGCCACCTCTCACAGTTATTCAACTGAACCCGCTCAAAAAGCAGATAAAGACTTGAATGGTTTGCAATTTGTAGATATGCCCTGGGTATTATTGCAAGGTTTTTGGCCGGATCGCAGTGGGGATGAGGCTCAAGAACACACATTGCAACCCGCGCCCGCAGCCATGTATTTAAGCCTGAAAGAATATTGGCCTAAACGCATGTATGGCAGTAATAAGCGCTTATTTGCTTTTGGTATTGATGCTTATCATGTCATTGAGTATTTGCAAACAGCCACTCAGCAGCGTGGACGTGATTTTCATTTGAAAGGGGCAACAGGCTTGTTGTCGGTGAATCAACGCGGTGTGGTACAGCGTCGGTTATTGTGGGCGAAATTCCGTGGCGGCATGGCGCGTTTACAAGCGGATAGCAATGCTGAAGAAATGAGCGGTGCGTCGATACCTGCGGGGTATTCTTCTACACAGCAACGCGTGCAGAGGATGAGTCCTTAAGTGTGTTTCTCAGGAAGCACGCACGGAATCAGTTTGACAACATTCGCGTAGGCTTTTTTCACCCGTCTATACAAATACAGGTTTTCTTACGATGCTCTGTATTTGCATAAAACCCGCGCTAGCTCAGGTTCTGATAAACGGCTTACTTCATCAGCTGAATAGTTGATTTGCCGTGCGTGAACCCTGTATTCTTCGGGGTATTCCTTTCTTAGAACCCGTGCGTGATAAGCCAATACAATGATCAAACCTGTCATTTTTTACCAAATTTCTCCTCTTTCCCCTTCTGCCCATCTATTTGAGATCACGCTGACCTTACCGCCGCAAGCGGCAGGCCCTATCTTGCGCCTGCCTGCCTGGATTCCTGGCAGCTATACCTTGCGCGAGTTCGCCAAGCATATTGTGCAGATTCAGGCATTTTGTGACGACCAGCCCGTGCGCATTGAAAAACTAGATAAAGCCACCTGGCATTGCCCGCCTTGCCAGGGTTCTTTGCGAGTGGTGTATCAGGTGTACGCTTTTGATATGTCGGTGCGAGCGGCTTATTTAGATCAAACGCGCGGCTTTTTTAATGGCAGCAGCGTGTTTTTAAGCGTTGATGGCACCGAAGATTATCTCTGCCAGCTAGAGATTTTACCGCCGAAAGGTAGCGCATACGATGATTGGCGCGTTGCCACCAGCTTGTCGCACTTAGACGCTGAACTGTATGGTTTTGGTCACTATCAGGCGCAAAACTATGATGAACTCATCGATCATCCGGTAGAAATGAGTGCTTTTAGCGTGGTGTCTTTTAACGTATCTGATGTGCCTCACAATATGGTGTTAATCGGGCGGCAACGGGTGGATGTGGAACGCTTAAGCCAAGATTTACAAGGCATCTGTGCAGGCCATGTGGCTTTGTTTGGCGAGTTGCCCATCACTGAACGCTATGTTTTTTTGACTGTATTGGTGGGGCACGGTTATGGCGGCTTAGAACACCGCAGTTCTTGCACTTTAATGTGTGAGCGCAGTGATTTACCCGTGCTCGGTCAAGCGGTAAATAAAAAAGATTATCATCGCTTTTTAGGCTTGTGCAGCCATGAGTATTTTCATTTATGGAATGTGAAACGCATTAAACCACAAGGCTTTGTGCCGTATAACTTGCGCAGCGAAACCTACACGCGACAGCTTTGGGTCTTTGAAGGCATCACGTCTTATTACGATGATCTTAATCTGCTGCGCAGCGGTAGCATTAGCAGCGAAGACTATTTACATCTGTTGGAAGAGGTGATTAGTCGTGTTTGGCAAACGCCTGGACGTTTTAAGCAGTCCTTGGCGGAATCCAGCTTTGATACCTGGATCAAACTCTATGATCCCAATGAAAACACCCCAAACGCCCAAGTCAGTTATTACAGCAAAGGTGCGTTATTGGCTTTAACGCTGGATTTGCACATTCGTCATGCTTCGCAAAATACCACCAGCTTAGATGATGTCATGCGTCTCGCTTGGCACAGTTATGGTAAACCCTTGATGGGAATGCCTGAAGGCGGCATGGAAACCTTGGCAGAAGCCACCAGCGGATTGAATCTCAAAGCATTTTTTGAGCACTATGTGTACGGTACCGAAGATTTACCGCTGGTATCGCTGTTAGCCACGGTTGGCGTGCAGTGTGAATTTCGTGCAGCGAAGAAAAAGCAGCCCAACACAATAGATGTGATGGGGATTAAGCTCGATCCCGACGAAGCGGTTAATGCCGTAGTGAAACATGCGTTTGATGCGGGTGCTGCGCAAATGGCAGGCATGTCCGGTCAAGATCAAATCGTCGCAGTGGATTATGTCAAAGCCACTAAAGCAAATGTAAACAAGCTCTTAAAGGCGCATCCTGTGGGCGAGGCGGTGACTATCCATGTTTTTCGCCGTGATGAGCTGCTGACTTTCTCTGTCACCTTACAAAGCCCGCCCGAAAATACCTGCTATTTGAGCTTAGCCGAGCATCCCAGCGAAGCCGAGCAGCAAGCTCAAACTGTGTGGTTACAAGCACTTCAACCTCCCATCGCTCAAGACGGCTCAGCCCATGAATAAGCATATTTTAATTGTTGATGACGAAGAAAACCTGCGCATTGCTTTGGAGTGTTTACTGCGCCAAAACGGTTATCAAGTTAGCATGGCTGAAGATGGCGAAGCCGCTTTACAAGCCCTAGACACCGCACGGCCCGATCTCGTGTTGCTGGATGTCATCATGCCCAAGCGCAACGGTTTTGAAGTGTGCGAAATGGTGCGAGCACGCCCTGAATGGCAAGCCTTAAAAATCGTATTTTTAACCGCCAAAGCACGAGAAATTGAGCGCACCAAGGGTTTAGCATTAGGAGCCAATGCCTACATCACCAAGCCTTTTGCAGCACAAGAATTATTGCAAGAGCTAGAAGCCTTGCTGCTTTAAACCAGGTGGATTAAACGGACATAAAAAACGCAGTACATTTATTTGTGCTGCGTTTTTTTATGTCTGCAAACAGGCTCCTAACTCGTTCCCAAGCGGCGAGGCTGTAAAAGAACTCAGAGGTTATAATAGCGAAACTACCATCAACTAGAAAACCCCGCATGTTAGAACGCCGTTACAAA
>JADGEH010000231.1 GCA_016744475.1 Thiotrichales bacterium
CAAAGATTCAACAGACGTATCAATGGCTCGCACCACATTCGTTGCTGACACCTATTCATCTAGGCTTGGCGGTAAAAAGGTAGTTTGTTGGCGATTAAATTCCACTGTGTAGCGGCGCGATGTCATAGGCTTTGTTTATTTTCGGCAAAATATTATGATGAGCATATAGGATAACCCGAAGGCGGTTCTTTTACAGCCTCGCCGCTTGGGAATGCCGTCTTGACCGCTAGGTACCCTGTGTCAGGTCAACCCCTTGTTGACCCGCAACGATGGACGGCTTACCGCTTTGCCTTCGCAAACGCCTCAGCTAACGCACCGCCAAAAGCATTATTCGCAGGCGGTTTATCTTGATAACTGGGCTTCCCTTTGCCACCCCGATCACCGCGTCCACGTCCTTGTCCGGGTGCGCCGCGTTCGCGCTGACCAGGAGCCACATAATCTTTGCTGGAATCCGTCATGCGCATGGTGAGTGCGACGCGCTTGCGCTTCACATCGACTTCCAACACTTTCACCTTCACCACGTCCCCCGCTTTCACTACTTCTCGCGGGTCTTTGACAAAGCTGTCAGACAGCGCGGAAATATGCACCAAACCGTCTTGATGCACGCCGATGTCTACAAAAGCGCCAAAATTAGTCACATTCGTCACCACACCTTCTAGCACCATGTCGGGCTGCAAATCCTTCAAATTCTCCACCCCATCTTTAAATTCTGCTGTTTTGAATTCAGGGCGCGGGTCACGACCGGGTTTATCCAGCTCTTTGATAATGTCCATCACGGTCGGCAAACCAAACGTATCATCAGTAAATTCTTGCGGTTTGAGTTTGCGCAAAAAGTCGGTATTGCCAATCACTTGCGGCACCGATTTCGACATTTTTGCCGCGATTTTATCCACCACGGGATAGGCTTCAGGATGCACGGATGACGCATCCAGCGGGTTATCACCGTTCATAATGCGTAAAAAACCCGCCGCTTGTTCAAAGGTTTTCGCGCCTAAACGCGGCACTTTGAGCAATTCTTTACGGTTTTTGAACGCGCCTTTGTCATCGCGGTATTCGATGATTTTACCCGCCGAGGTTTGATTCAAACCCGACACCCGCGCCAACAAAGGGGCGGAAGCGGTATTTACATCCACACCGACGGCGTTCACGCAATCTTCCACCACCGCGTCCAGGCTACGCGCCAATTGTGGCTGACTGACATCATGTTGGTATTGCCCCACACCAATCGCTTTGGGATCGATTTTCACCAGTTCCGCCAGCGGGTCTTGCAAGCGTCGCGCAATGGAGACGGCACCGCGAATCGTCACGTCTAAATCGGGGAATTCTTTGGCGGCTAATTCTGAGGCGGAATACACCGACGCACCCGCTTCTGACACCACAATTTTCTGCAATTTCAACTCAGGATGACGTTTGATCAGATCACCCGCTAATTTATCCGTTTCCCGTGAAGCCGTACCATTGCCGATACTGATCAAGCGCACGTCGAATTTCTTCGCCAATACCGCCAGCACTTGCAGAGATTCCTCCCATTGATTGCGCGGGGCATGAGGAAAAATCGCGCCTTCTTCTACTAATTTTCCGGTGGCATCAATCACCGCGACTTTCACGCCTGTGCGCAATCCCGGATCAAGCCCGATAGTGGCTTTTGCACCCGCAGGAGCCGCCAGCAGCAAATCTTTAAGATTGGTGGAAAATACTTTGATGGCTTCTTCTTCAGCGGCTTCGCGCACTTTCATTAATAATTCCACTTCTAAATGCGTGCGCACTTTGACGCGCCACGTCCAGCGCACGGTTTCCAGCAGCCAACTATCAGCCGCTTGACCTGTTTCTGCAATATTAAAATGCCGCGCAATGCTGCCTTCGCACACGCCCATCGTGCCAGGTTTTGGCGCGGCTTCAGCGTCGGCATTTTCCAGTAAATTCAACTGCAACACGCCCTCGTTGCGCCCACGAAACAGCGCCAGCGCACGATGCGAAGGCATCTTATTCAGCGCTTCATTGTATTCAAAATAATCCGCAAACTTCTCGCCCTCGGCTTCCTTGCCCTTGGCGACGGTGGATACCAACACGCCGTTGTCCCACAAATACCCACGCAACTGTCCCAGCAAAGTCGCATCTTCCGCGAAACGCTCCATCAAAATCTGCTTCGCCCCATCCAATGCCGCTTTGATGTCCGCCACGCCTTTCTCGGCATCAATATATTTTTCGGCTTCCACAGCGGGTTCCAGTTGATGCTGTTCAAACAACGCCTCCGCCAGTGGCTCAAGCCCCGCTTCCCGCGCAATTTGCGCCTTAGTGCGGCGCTTGGGTTTGTAGGGTAAATACAAATCTTCCAAGCGGGTTTTGGTATCCGCCGTGCGAATGTCCGCTTCTAATTCTGGAGTGAGTTTGTCTTGTTCTTGAATGCTGGCGAGAATCGTCTCGCGGCGCTCTTCTAGTTCACGCAGATAACGTAAGCGTTCTTCTAAAGTACGTAATTGCGTGTCATCCAAGCCGCCCGTGACTTCTTTGCGATAACGCGAAATAAACGGCACGGTGGAGCCTTCGTCGAGTAACTGCACCGCCGCGTACACCTGCTTAGGCAAAACGCCCAGTTCAGCCGCGATTTTTTCGATAATGTCGATATTCATTGTGTCCCGATGTGAAATGTTGTGGATGAAAAATGGCAAGGATTATAGGCGTTTTGCGGCGGGATTTGTATGCTGATAACCTGCGCTCACATCATCATCGGTGTTTGCATCGCATGGACAAAAAGGTAGGATACCGTGAAACCTAAATGAAGGCGCTTCATGCAGAAGACGACTGATTCACTGATGTTTGTGTAATATAGCTAAAATATATCATTTATAAAGTTACATAACTTTTTAGTTTATCGAATTGAAAGTATTCACCTGATAAACAATCTCTGAATATTTGAATCGC
>JADGEH010000232.1 GCA_016744475.1 Thiotrichales bacterium
AGTGTCGGTGATGAAGAGCCGGACAAGCTGGCACTGGCTTTGTGCAAACATTTTTTTTATGATAACTGGAAAAACACCCCCGAAAAGCCCAACAGCTACAGCCTCAGCGATATTATTTTTCAAATCGCCTTTGCTGAACTCACAGGCTACCGCGTGCATGAAATCGGCTGGCAAGCGACCGAGTTTGACGGCAAAACCTACTTGCTCCCCGCCTATATCAATCCGGTTAAAAATGCCCGTATCATCTACAACGGACAACACGAACCAAGGCTTTTAACCAAAGAGCAAAAGAAAGAAGGCGAACAACTGGGGCAATATCGTTGGCTGATTACAAGACACATGGCAGACGAAGAAAACCCCTATGGTGTGGCTAAACTTTCGGCGTGTTTGTTACCGATGGTGCTTAAATACAGCGGTCTGCAGTCCTTCGGTAAACTGGCTAAACGCTTTGGCATCCCGTGGACAATCGGCAAATTCCCACCCGGTACAGAACAAAAAGACATCGACAAATTCACCGAAAACCTCACGCAAATGGTCGAGGCATCGGTGGCGACCCTGCCCGATACCGGACAAATCGAAGTGATTGAAAGCAATGCCACCGGCGGCATCCACCCAGACTTGATTAAAATCTGTAATCGAGAAATGTCCAAAGCCCTGCGCTCTCAAACCTTAGCCACCGAAATCACCGACCAAGGCAGCCGCGCTGCATCAGAAACCCACAGCGACCGCGAACGCCAAATTGACGAAGCCACGCGGGAAATGGTCGCCAATACTTTAAGCCTTATCTGTCAGTGGATTACCGAGATAAACGTCCCTGATGCCGTTGCCCCTCAATTCATGTTTTACCAAGAAGAAAGCCCCAATACAGACTGGATTGAAGCGTTTGATATAGCAAAAGAATATATGCCCATACCGCTCAGCTTTGCCCAGCAAATGACAAAAATCCCCGCCCCCGTCGGTGATGAGCCGCTCTTGGGACAAAGCCATAGCAACAAGCCAGAGAGCAGCGACAATGCCAGCTTTGCCGCCGCACAAGTGCCCAGCCTGAGCCAACAAATCGCCCTCGCTACCGCCCACGCCGATGATTGGCTGGAAAGTGAGTTTATCGACAAAATTAAAAACAGGCTCGATGAGGTGATAGCAAATGGCGGTGATTTAAACGATTTTGCCGCAGAATTGCCCACGTTATTAGAATCAGAGGTCAATATACCGCTTTCCCAATTAAATGCCTTAGCGGGCGTTTTAGCGCATTTAAAAGGGGCGAGTGATGCCTGAGGTTGAATACAGCCGCACGCCGTTCATAGAGGCTATTTTGCTAATGCTGCAAAAGCAGCCCTACGACTCCAAGGCATGGCATGACCTCATGCGCTGGGAACATGACGCGAATTTTATGGTGGCAGGGGCAACACAAGCCGATGTCCTCAGCGACTTATACCGCGCTGCCCTCAGCGCCGAAACCCAAGGCACGACCATCTATGACTTTAGAAAAGCCTTTGATAAAACCGTCGAAAAACACGGCTGGGACTATCACGGCAAACGCGGCTGGCGTACCCGCATTATCTACGACACCAACCTCAGCACCGCCCATGCTGCCGGACGTTGGATGCAAGCGCAGCGCACCAAAGACACCCGCCCTTTTCTACGCTATACCGCTGTTTTAGATGACCACACCAGCGAGCTGCACCGCCAATGGCATGGCAAGATTTTTCACATCGATGACCCATTCTGGCACACCCATTACCCGCCATGCCGCCACGGCTGCCGCTGCTCGGTGCAAACCTTGAGCGAGCGACAAATGCAGCGCAGAGGCTGGAAAGTCTCCAAACCCTACCAAGCTAAAGACTTCTACGACTGGGAGAACCCGAACACGGGGGAAATATTGACCTTAGAGAAAGGCATCGGGGTTGGTTTTGACTACATCCCCAGCGCTAAAAACCGCGCCGAGAATATTCGCCAATTGATGCAGCATAAAATGGCAGACATGCCCGCACCTATCAAAAAAGGCTTGAGTGCTTTGCTCAAAGATGGGGTTAAAAATATGGCAGAACTGGCGGTGATGGAGGCGCTGCTAGGTGGTCTCGCCTAAGCGGGCGTATCCTGCTCGATTTTTTCAATAATCGCACTTAAGCGCTGCAATAATGCTTGTCCGGTCTGCTGCGTTAGCATATCGCTTTTTTTCATATAATTATGCGCGACATCCAACTCGAAATCATGGACTCTTTTTTCCAGCGCTTCACGCTCTTCAACGCCTTGGCTTGTGTTCTTGACTAAATCTTGCTCTAGCCTATCCAAGCGCTTATCTAAACTTTTGGTATAAGTTTTCAGGGTCACGTCCATTTTTTGGGCATGGGCGGAGAGCATTTTGTTAGTCACAAAAATAAACAGTGTTGTCAGGCTACCGCCAATCGCGGCGATAATAGTGCCAAACGTGGCGAGTGTATCCAAAGTCATTAGAGCATCCTTGCTATAAATTCAGGCAAAGATAGCCCCTTGCCATGGTTAAGTTTTGGCTAGGATACAAAGAGAAAAGACAGGTTTGGAGACGAAGGGCTTCGCTAAAAATGGAGCTTGGTTTGTTGCTGGGCAATTTGAAAATTGACCCGTTTAGCGATGATGCTTTGCACTTGACGCACCGAGATTTTATGCTTGATAGCGATATGATTGTAAGGCAGGTTTAAGACCTTGGCTTGATGCCAGATTTGTTCATCACGCAAGGCTCTTTTTAGCTTCTCACCACGGGGCAAATACAAAGGGATGCCGCCCATATAATCCGCCATATCACCGATTTGTCCTTGGCTAATTTGCGCAGATTGTTCGGGCGATAAGTCAGTTTTTTCAAGGCGGTTTAATAGGATTTGATAGAGTAGATTAAGCGTTTCGTTGTATTGGTAATAT
>JADGEH010000233.1 GCA_016744475.1 Thiotrichales bacterium
AATTTTTTTATCCCTGTTGCTAAACCCAGATGTTGTAAAAAAATTGATGTTCAAGGCGCTCAATCCTCTATGGAACCTTATTTTCAAATCAGACATTAGACACTGTGCAGACTATTTTTTATGGCTCGGCCATTCTCTTTATAGGGAGGCATGGTCATTTGAAGATAGATAGTAACAAACGAAAATAACAGGGCTTGTCCGCCCTGTATCCCGGCTTTCAGCCGCCAAACTCTCTAACCCACCCGTCTTTTAGCGGGTGGTTGTTTAGTTGGAATACAGCATAAAGATGCCTATTTTGTCATTCAACAACATGCAAACACTCCATTGACCTCATTGACTGAAAAGACATTTATAGGTGAAGCCGACACGGGTAAAGTCTATGAACAAAATATACGTTTAAGCTTTGAGAGAGAAGATATTGATGTGCGTCAAGTGATTGTAGAATTAAAAAATACAACCCGTAACGGAGATAAAGAACTGTACATATTCACTAATCTGCCAAAAGATAAAGCAGATGCCTTAACAATGGCTCATATCTATAGCTAAATCACATCATTTATAGGCTTACAATATAGACAAAACCAAGACTGCCAGTCCTTCAAGGACTGGCAGTCTTAACAATTGATATATTTTAGCTATATAACAAACGTTGGAAAATTGAGACTGCATTTCAAAAGCTTGAAAAATATTTAAACTCAGACATGAATATAGCCAAAATACATCAGTTATATGTGAGGGGATAACGCCGCTTGGAGCGATATTACCCCCTAATGTTATACAACTCATATAAAATGGCTATAGTTTAGGTTATCCTAAAACAGCATTATTTGGTTTTTGTATGGCATGAGTAGCATTCAACTGATATGCAGCTATTATGACAGCTATGCAAGCAGCGCATCCCGATAAAGATATTCATGATGAAGCGTCTGATGATTATCTTGCAGAAGAAATAGCCAGCACATTCAATGGTATCAATCTGATTCTTGAGAAAGAATATTGAAGACCTCTTGTTATATGTAATAATAGTGAATGTAGTCGATTAATATTAGAACTAGCGGGTAAGATAGACCTTAAAAAATTTAAGAAAGATAAGCGTGCTGTTAAAAACCTCCTCCTCCAAAAGATGAATGCAAAGGCAAGCCTCATGTTTCTACAGCACGATTACTTTCTTTGTGCAATTGAACTACCTTAACAGGGCTGGATTAAGAGCCTATAGCAAGATTACATCAGTTATTAAGACTGCCAGTCCTTCAAGGACTGGCAGTCTTGGGTTTGGCTCTATCGTAAGCCTATAAATGATATACTTTAGCTATATACGAAGATGGGGAATCGAAGCGAAAACTCGCCATTATTGAGGGTTTTTGGTTTTTTAAGGCGAATAGCGGACTATTTGTTGATAAAAAGCGGAAAACCTGACCAAAAGGGCGGGTTTGCAGCCGATTATCCCATTTTCGTATAGGCTCTTAAACCGCGCATCATGATGCTTTTGGGCTGAATAATTTTGTTACAATGCAGTGTCGCATTTGCACCTCAATAAGACACTTTCTTGGAACAAAATGCCTTATTAATCTGTTGGTTGCAATGCGTTTAATATCGCCCAATGAGCAGGTTTATAACATGCAACAAATATTATCCATTCTATTATTTTCCGAGCTATTTCTCTTTTCTGCCCTTATTTTTACAGCAGAGGCGGCAGATGATTTTGATCCCAAGGCGCTGCTGCAACTGTCTCTGGAAGAATTAAGCACTATTGAAATTGAAGAGACCATACCAGAGTCAAACCATTCTCCTGACATTATTTCTGACACCATGCCCGGTTTGGGATTGGAACTGGATATGGGCAAGGATGGCTTGTGGCGTGCAGAAACTGTAGCCGTTCGCAACAGTGGAGACAATGGTCTAAACGGTGGTCTGGGGACATCAGGTGAGAGTAGTGATTATTTGTTTAATAAGGCTTCGCAGGGCTATATCCATGAGCATGGCTTAGAGGCTGTGCTGCATTATAGTCGTAATGTTTTTAACATCTATTTAGGCCACACGCAGGTACAAACTGAAAATACCGATTCCCTGCATCAAGGCGGTCTGTACACCTCTCCCAGCCAAAGCCTACAAGCTTATCCCGAAAATATCACGCGCACAGATCTAGTGTGGAATTTCCACCCTAAATGGAGGGCGGCGGGCAATTATTTAGTCTATTGGAATCGGCACACACCAGACGGGCAAAAAGTCGGCGGTAATCATTTACTGAATTTCAACGTCAGTTATCAACCGAGTGACATGACAGAGCTGAGCTTGAGCGCAAAAAATGTGCTGGGAGATGATGAACTCAATCCGGCAAACCAATCATCCAACTTCCAAGCACCTGGAGACTCTTTGTTGGAAGAACGCAGTTTTTGGCTTAGTGGACGCATTCGGTTTTAGATTGAGATGCAAGGCTTCATTGATATTTTCATTCGTTTCATGCTGTATGCGTAACTCGTCTGTCACCTGCCTAAACCTCAGCAGGCAGTGACCGAATATCAACTTAGACACGATGCTCCTCAGACCTAGCAGATTTCAAAAACCTATCAGTTCTTAACTACGATGATCCAGTACCACTGAAATATTGTCTCTATATCAGTACTGACCACAGTGCGGTCAAGACGGCATTCTCATGCGGTGCATCACTGAAGCCCCAAAGGGGCGTCATCTCTATAGCCTAGGGCAGCGCCCTAGGTTAAACGGATAGCAGAGACTCAGCCCTGAAAGGGCGACATAAAACACAATACCGTTTTTTATTACGCCCTTTCAGGGCTGGATGGGTATCATCGACTGAACCCAGGGCGCGTTGCCCTGGGCTATAGGGATACCGCCCCGTTGGGGCTAAAAACCCTTCACTTAAATGGCAGT
>JADGEH010000128.1 GCA_016744475.1 Thiotrichales bacterium
TCCCTATATGCCAAACGCGGTCAACTCAACTTTGCTTGCGCAGATTGTCATGTTTACAGCCCTGGCATGAACTTACGTACCGACATTCTGAGTCCCGCTTTAGGCCAAGTCACACATTTTCCCGTTTACCGTTCAAAATGGGGTGAAATGGGCACCATGCATCGTCGTTATGCAGGCTGCAACAAACAAGTCCGCGCCAAACCCTTCAAAGCGCAAGGCGAAGAATATCGCAACCTAGAATATTTCCACACCTATATGAGTAATGGTTTACCCGTGAATGGCCCTGGTGCTCGTAAATAATCGTTGAATCACCGCTTGGCTAAAAACGCCCACTTAAAAGTGGGCTTTTTTATGCCCCATCACTCATGAGCACTTCAAAATACATGTACGCACTTTGGTTAGAACAACAGCAATTACGCTTACGCCATGATATTCCGCGCCCGCCACCCGCTGCCGACGAAGCATTAATACAAGTACGCATGGCAGGCATTTGTGCTACCGATCAGCAACTGTGTCGAGGTTACTATCCATTTACAGGCATTCTTGGGCATGAATTTGTCGGTGAAATCGTCACGCCTGCCACCCGTGCAGGTGAGCGCGTAGTCGGTGAGATTAACCTGGGCTGTGGCACTTGCCCGCTATGCCTGCAAGGCATGAGCAATCATTGCGCTCAACGTCGGGTTTTGGGGATTAAACACTATTCCGGTGCTTTTGCTGAATATCTGTGCTTGCCACTCACCCATCTCCACACCGTGCCGGATAAAGTCTCAGATGAGCAAGCCGTATTCGTCGAACCTCTAGCCGCTGCTTTAGAAATTCTGCAACAAATCAGCATTCAACCACAGCAGCGCGTACTCATCATGGGCGCAGGCAAACTTGGACAACTCATCGCCCAAGTGCTACGCCTATCGGGTTGTGATTTAAGCGTTTGTGTGCGTTATGCACAACAACAAACACTGTTAGAGCGCTTAAACATTCGTTGTCTAAAGGAAAGCGATTTAGCACCGCGTCATTGGGATGTGATCATTGAAGCAACAGGCGCTGAGAATGGATTATTGCAGGCTTTAGAGTGTGTGCGACCACGCGGTTGCATTGTATTGAAAAGCACTTTTGGCGGCACTGTTGAAGTGCCTTTATCGCGTTTAGTGGTCGATGAAATTCGTTTACAAGGCTCTCGTTGCGGGGCTTTTGCGCCCGCCTTGCGTTTGTTAGAACAAGGTGTCGTGCAGCCCGAAATGTTGCTCAGTCACCGTCTACCGTTACAACAAGGCGAAGCAGCGTTTCAACTAGCAGCACAAAAAGGAGTGGGAAAAGTGGTGTTGTGCCCCTGACTGCCTGAATTTAGAGCCTATACGAAGATGAGGCATCAAAGAGAACATTCGCCATTTTGAGGCGGGTTTTTTATCTAGTTCCCAAGCGCTGAGGCTGTAAAAGAACCTCACTTTTTGGATTTTGTACAACCTAAAAACAATGACTTACGAAGCAAAAATCCTCAATTTTTGGAGTTCTTTTACAGTCTCGGCGCTTGGGAACGAGGGAAACGTCAACAGAGCCTAGGATTAACGCGGCAAATGGCGGGCTTTTTTGCCCAGTAAAGAAGTTCCCGACATGACTAATAATTGAGCGCGAATCGTCAGTTTAGCTTGGTCTGCGGCATCGAGATTAATGCCAAAACGCACCCGTTGATCGACTTGTAACAGGCCGATAATGCCACCGTGTTCGGCAAAGTCTTTGCGATCACTAATGGTTAAAGTGATTTGCTCATGCAGCGTGGTCAGCAGTGGACTTAAGTCGGCGTTTAATTGCTGACCAATAAAGACAATGTGGCAGGGCGTTTCAAGTGCTACAGCCGTGCTCGCAGTCTCAATGGTTTGATATTGGATGGGATGTCCTTTGACAGATTTGTGTGCTGCCAATTCACTTAAAGCACTCCGCAAACCCTCGCTGGTGCTGCCTAATAAACAAACGTGAAACAAGCTATCGCTCGTGGCGAAGCGCTCCGCAGGCCAAGAGACAAATAAGGCCAGGTTATACACCACTTGGGCTTTTTTGCGCTCTATATCATCCAAGCTATCGGCCCCTGCGGTATTCACCCATCCCATTGAACAGACCCAAAACACCAGGCCGATAAGTGGCTTCATCAATACCATTCTCACTTGACGTACACCGTGTGAAACAAACGAAAACACTCGATTTTTTCTATTTTATGTCGTTCTAAGCACAGAGCCAGCGCAAAAAAGTGGCTGATCAGTAAAGAGGTTGTGTGATGATTTAACATGGTTATACCGTTAAGGCACCACTTCGATAAACGGCGACACAATACACACACGACGGCGGTCATCTTTACGTTGATAACCCGGTTCAGGTGGAGTGCCACGGGGTAATTCTTCCCCCAATCCCACAATCTGACTAACCACTTCTAAGTCTTTGAAATTTTCCGGTAAATGCTGCCGCAAGCTTTGTAATACATAAGTATGCAGACTATCCGCCCGATAACGTGAGAGCACTTGATTAAGCTGCGCACGTCGTTGCTCCGGTTCGCTGGCTGATGAAGTGACTTCGGGCAGCAAGGCTTGTTCTAATTGACTGCCAGGCACAATAGATGTTTGGTCGGTATAGCCCACACTTTTGACAATCAAACGTATGGTGTGTCCGGGATATTTTCGGGCTAAATCTTGTAGTGCGGTGTTAAGTTTATCGACCAATAAATCACTTTCTTGCCGTCCATATTCGGTGAGATCAGCGAGTGTGTAACGTCCTAACGGAAAGGACACGTCAGCTTGTAATTTCAGATCAGAAAAACGTTCTATATTTTCATTAATAATTGAAATTTTGAGTTGATAGGCTTGAATGTCTTTTGGGCTAAAACGTTCTGGATCGGTTTTAACCGCTTCGGTGTATTCCAAAATTGAATCCAGCACGGTTAAAGACTCGCGTAAAAGACTTTCTGGATTGCCTTTAAGCTTTTCATCCACACGGATGCGAGTGTGTGTGACTTTATCTTGCAATTGTGCCAATGTGCTTGTTTGTTCTTGGGTTAAGAAGGCTGCACAGCCGGATAAATACACCAGGCTACTGAGTAAGCCGAAGTAGCTGATGGAAGGCCAATGGCGTAACAATGAAGTGTTTTTTATCGGTTCAATGAGGCTAAAAATGCCCGCTATAAGGCTTTTGTGTAACGTCAATAAACCATTGTGATGAGTTGATGTCATGGAGATGTTCCTTAAATTTAAAGGCTGATGTGATGCAAAGGCTGTGGGGCTTAGCCAGTAACAAAATCCCACCTGATAAAACCTGGGGGGGTATCAGCCTGTACTCTTTGTTTGATGCCTTTTCAACATGAAATGTTGAAATGCTGTTTATGGGGTACGGATCAAGCTTTCTTGCTTTTTCACCGCTTCTTGGAAATCTAACAAAGTTTGACGATAAGTCAGTTCTTCTTTAAATAAAGCGATAAAACGCGCCATTTTTTTCAATCGTTTCAGCAAAGGTGTGGGGTCTTCAAAATGCTCTGCCAGTTGTTGCAAATTGTTATATTGCTGTGTGTATTCGTGCAAAATGGTTTTCAATATGGGGATCATTTGAGTATCCACAGCCTGCTTTTGTTGTTTTTCCAGACTGTGAAGTTCTTCATATTGCCCCAAAGCTGCTAGTAATTCGTAGGGAATATCAATAATCACGATGTTGTCTTGAGCATTTGCGGCGGCACTCGACAGTAGACACAACAACATCATGAATATGGACTGCAACTGAAATCGAGAAGTTCGCTTCATATTTGGTCTCTTCTTTGCCATACAGCTTGAATACAACGGCACCATGACTGGTTTTGAGCGCATCAACATACGCCATCAGTGACATAGTGTGACACTCAGCAAAAGCTAAGCCAACCAACAAGTAGGATGCCAATGAGTCTTTATCAATCCCATCGCATTTTATTGGTGGATGATGCCCCAGAAAATCTTAGGGTCATATCAAAATATTTAGAACGCCAAAATTTTATTGTACATGTTGCTGAAGAGGGTATGAGCGCTATTGAGATCGCTTTACACGAAACGATTGATTTGATTTTACTGGATGTCATCATGCCGGAGTTCGATGGTTTTGAAATCTGTCAACGCTTGAAATCCGAACCTCATAGCCGGGATATTCCGGTGATATTCATGACTTCATTGGGCGATACCCAGCATAAACTCAAAGCCTTTCATGTCGGTGGTGTGGATTATCTGATTAAGCCGATCCAGCCTGAAGAACTCTGGGCGCGTATTAATCTGCATTTACGCTTGCGGATTTTGCAAAAAACCTTAGCCGATAAAAATCGGCTTCTTAATGGCAATAACCGCCAACTTCAACACACTCTGCAACAACAAAAAACCTTATTTGATAACTCTTTAGTGGGGATTGTGTTCCTCGATAGCCAGAGAGACATCGTTCAAGTCAATAGTGAATTTGCGCACATTTTTGGTTATACCGCTGATACTTTGATCGGTCAAAGTCTGTTGAAACTTTATCCTAATCAGGAAGATTTTGAACGCATGGGAGCGCTGGTCTATCCGGTGTTGAATGTGGGTAAAACCTATGAAGCTGAGCAGCAAATGCAACGTCAGGATGGGACTTTATTCTGGTGTTATCTGCGCGGTAAAGCCATTGATCCGAATGATGTGACCCAGGGTTCAGTGTGGAATATTGAAGACATTGATCAGCGTAAAGTGGCTGAAGATGATTTGCGTTTGGCAGCCACCGTCTTTGATAATTTAGGCGAAGCGCTGCTGGTGTGTGATCCCAGCACCCATGTAATCCGTGTTAATCCCGCTTTTACTGCACTGACAGGCTACACGAAAGCCGATATGTTGGGACAAAAGCCTAATCTCATGTCATCCGGTTTACACAGCCGCGCTTTTTACCAAACCCTCTGGGATGCCTTATTGCGCGATGATCATTGGCAGGGTGAAATCTGGAATCGCTGCAAAGACGGCACCGTGCTGCCCATGCAAAATCACATCACGGTGGTGCGCCGTCCTGATGGAGGCATTTCTCATTATATGTCGGTGATGTCGGACATCAGCGAACGCAAACGCACGGAAGAAGCCCTCACCCATCAAGCCCATTACGACAAGCTCACTCACTTACCCAACCGCAGCCTATTGCATGATCGATTATGCAGCGCCTTAGCCCGTGCTCATCGACATGGACGACAAGTGGCGGTGTTATACATTGATTTAGATGGTTTTAAAGCGATTAATGACACCTTTAACCACGAAGTGGGGGATCAAGTTTTAATTAAAGTGGCACATCAACTCAAAGAAGCGCTGCGAGAAGAAGACACCGCAGCACGCTTAGGCGGTGATGAATTTGTCGTGTTACTGGCTGATCTAGAACACGCTGAACAAGCCGACATTGTGGCTAAACGCTTGATTGATCAATTGGTGCTAAACATAGAACAAGACGAACATCAACTCCCCTTATCCGCCAGCATTGGCATGGCGATTTATCCTGATGATGCCGACGCGGCTGATAGCCTGCTACGCCAAGCCGATGAAGCCATGTATCGCGCCAAACAATTGGGCAAAAACACCTATTGCCGTTCACAGCATTGTGGACTGAAAGCCCTGGGCGCACAGGCAGCACTGGACACGCCGTCACACTTAGAAATCTCCAAAGCACATACCCACACTCAACGTGTGCTCTACATCGAAGATAACCCCGTAGATGCGCTGTTAGTCGAAGCGGTGCTCACGCAAGAAGGCTATCAAGTCGATAATGTCGCCACCGGAGCAGAAGGCCAGCAACGCCTGCATGATGGACGTTATGCGATGGCCTTGATTGATTACCAATTGCCCGATATGAGCGGCATGGAATTGCTGGAATATGTGCAGCGTGAGCGGCTACCGATTCCGGTCGTCATGCTCACGGCACAAGAAGGTTTAGGCGTAGCCGTTGAAGCCATGAAACACGGCGCGATGGATTATGTGCGCAAAGATGAAGATTTAGATGGCCTACTACCCGCTGTCGTAGCACGGACATTAACCAGCAGCCGAATGCGCCAATTGCAACGCGAAGCCCAACAAGCCTTAGAAGAAAAAACTCTGTACCGCAGTATTTTTGACTCCGCCTTTTTAGCCTTAGTCATCATGGATAACAACGGGCTTATTGTGGATGCCAATCAAACCGCCTGTGAATTATTTGGCTATAGCCAGGAAGAATTCACCAAGTTATATGCGCAAGTCTTATTTCACAAAGATGAATATGCACTCAGCCGACAATTTCTGGATGTGGCTGGCACCTTTCCTCGCAGCGAAGTTTCGCCCTTAAGTCGAGAAGGCCGCCCCTTATACATCGAATTACAACGCTCACGTTTAGCTTATCGTGGGGTTGAACACTGGCTGGCTTTAATCCGCGACATCAAAGCGCGTAAACAAGCCGACACCCATCTCCGCCAAGCCGCTATCGTGTTTGAACATGCCACTGAAGGTATTTTTATCACCGATGCACAACGCCGCATTATTGCCGTCAATAAAGCCTTCAGGCTCATCACCCACTATCCAGAAGCCGCCGTGTTAGGACAAACGCCCGACTTTTTGCAGTCAGGACGGCATGAACAAGCTTTTTATGAAAACATCTGGGCAGTGATAGACGAAGCCGGATTTTGGCAAGGTGAAATCTGGTTGCGCCGTCATAATGGAGAACTCTTTGCGACTTGGCAGGGGGTGTCTAGAATCCTTGATGAACACGGTCAACCGCAAGGCTACATCGGCATCTTCTCTGACATCACTGATCGCAAATTAGATGCTGAGAAAATTCAGCATTTGCTGCATTACGATGCCCTCACCCATTTACCTAACCGCATTCTGCTGCGCGAACGCCTCGAATATGCTCTACAACAAGCCGAACACCATAAACACTCCATCGTGGTGTTAAATTTAGGCTTAGACCGCTTTAAAAGTATCAATGAAAGTCTAGGGCCTTTGACCGGCGATGAAGTGCTATGTGCCTGTGCCAAACGCTTAAGCGAGGAACTTCCCGATAATGCCTACCTAGGCCGTGTGGCGGGTGATGAATTCACTTGCTTTATGGAACTCAAACCTGCTGCCAGCACCCAACAAGCCACCGCACTCGCCATGCAGGCATTAGGCCTTTTTACTCGCCCCTTCAATGTACAAGAACACGTCTTACATTTAAGTGCTTGCTTAGGACTCAGCCTCTATCCACGCGATGGAGACGATGCCACCACGCTGCTAAAACACGGCAGTACCGCCATGTCCCGCGCCAAGCGCCAAGGTTCCAACGCCTACCAATTTTATGCAGAAGAACTCACCGCGCTTGCACAAGACCGTCTCGAATTAGAAAACGCCTTACGTGAAGCCGTAGACACCTTAGAGCAACTCTACGCACAAAATAATACCCAATGTCCTGAGCTAGAAGGCTTTTATTTGTGTTACCAACCGCAAGTAGATTTACAAACGGGTCGCATTTTGTCCGCAGAAGCCCTATTGCGCTGGAACCATCCTCAACTGGGCATGATCCCGCCGGATCGCTTCATTCCGATTGCCGAAGAAAACGCGCTGATATTAACCTTAGACCGTTGGGTGTTGTGCCAAGCTTGCCAGCAAACCAAACAATGGCTGGATGCGGGTTATGTCCTCTCCAACATGGCAGTGAATTTATCCGCTCTGCAACTGCGCCGAGGCAATGTAGTCAACATGGTCGAACAGGCTTTACACAACAGCGGATTACCCGCCGAAATTTTAGAATTAGAAATCACTGAAGGGGTCTTTATTGGCGAACTAGAACGCGCCAGCACCGTGTTTGCCGAATTACGCGAACTCGGCGTGCGCTTAGCGATTGATGATTTCGGCACGGGATATTCTTCGCTCAGCTACTTAGAGCATCTACACGTCGATAAACTCAAACTAGATCGCAGCCTGCTCGATGGTGTGGGGAGCAATCCCAACAAAGGCAAAGTCGCCGCCGCCGCCATCGCATTAGGACGCGCCTTACAGTTGAAAGTATTGTGTGAAGGGGTGGAAAATGAGACCCAAGAACAATTTCTGAAAAGCAGCCAATGTCATGAAGCACAAGGCTTTCTTTACAGCCCAGCAGTACCCGCCGAAGAATTTATAGCTTTATTAAAAGCGGGCAGTTTTGTTCGCTTATCACCTTAAGAGCCTATACGAAAATGGGATAATCGGCTGCAAACCCGCCCTTTTGGTCAGGTTTTCCGCTTTTTCTCGTTAAATAGCGCGCTATTCGCCTTAAAAAATCCAAAAGTATTGCAAGTAGTTGATTTTGTTCCCCCTCCTCGAAGGAGGGGGCTAGGGGGTCGTGAACAATAGCCACCTTCTTTAGCCTGTTTTTAAGGAATAAACACCTTTAGCCCCCCCCCCTCAATCCCCTCCTGCAAGGAGGGAAAGTGAGTGCTTTGAATGCTCAGTTTTTTTCCTTAACTGAATGGCAGTGATCCAGAAGACAGCGAGCGCCCCACCTCACTTCATATTCCAGCGATTGAGCACTGACCTGTTATAATCTGCGGGTTTTTTGTCATGGATATTTGACGATGCTCAACGATCTCAATCCTTACCAACGCGAAGCCATTAAAAACCTCGATACACCGCTGCTGGTGCTGGCGGGGGCGGGGAGTGGCAAAACTCGTGTGATTACGCGCAAAATCGCTTATCTGGTGCAGCAATCAGGCATGGCGGCTCGCCATATCGCTGCTGTGACCTTTACCAATAAAGCCGCTCGTGAAATGCAGTCGCGGGTCGGGGAGTTGTTGGATAACAAGGAAAAGCGCGGTTTGATGGTGTCTACTTTTCACACCTTGGGACTCAATATTGTACGCAAGGAAATTAAAAGCTTAGGCTATAAATCGGGGTTTTCGATCTTTGATGGCAGTGACAGCAGCAGCCTGCTGCAAAGCCTATCTAATAAGCATAATTTGCTGGATAAAGACCGCCTGCAAGCGCTGCAATTTCAAATCAGCCATTGGAAAAATGGTTTGCTCAGCCCTGAACAGGCCGCTGCTCAAGCAGAAGATGAGGATGAGCACACGGGGGCAAAGCTGTATGAAATGTATCAGCGCCAACTCAAAGCGTATAACGCGCTGGATTTTGATGATCTCATCGTGCAGCCCACGCGCTTGTTTATGGATAACCCAGAAGCACGGGATCGTTGGCAGGCAAAAATCCATTATTTGTTGGTGGATGAATATCAGGATACGAACCGCTGTCAGTATGAATTAATGAAGCTTTTGACGGGCGTGCGTCAGGCGTTCACCGTGGTCGGCGATGATGATCAATCCATTTATGCTTGGCGCGGCGCACAACCTGAAAACTTGAATTTGTTAAAAGAAGATTTCCCGCGTTTGCAAGTGGTCAAGCTTGAGCAAAATTACCGTTCTAGCGGTCATATTTTGAAAGCGGCTAACCATTTAATCGCTAATAATCCGCACATTTTTGAGAAAAAGCTGTGGAGCGATAAGGGCCCTGGCGAACAATTGCGGGTGATTAGCACGCAAGATGAAACCACCGAAGCTGAGCGCGTGGTGTCGGAGCTGATCAGTCATAAATTCCAACATCGCAGTGATTTTGCCGATTACGCGATTTTGTACCGCAGTAATTATCAATCCCGTCTCTTTGAGCGCGTCCTGCGCACCCACAAAATCCCTTATTTTATCAGCGGCGGCACGTCCTTTTTCGAGCGCACCGAGATCAAAGATTTCATGGCTTATTTGCGCTTGGTGGTGAATCCTGACGACGATAATGCGTTTCTGCGCATCATTAATACGCCGCGCCGCGAAGTGGGCACGTCAACGCTAGAAAAACTCGGTAATTATGCCCAACAGCGTGAGGTCAGCTTGTTTGTCGCGTGCTTTGAAATGGGCTTGCGAGAAATTTTGTCTGAGCGGGCTTTGCAGCGTTTGGAATATTTTGCGAACTGGATTGTGGATTTAAATGATCGGGCTGAACGCGGTGTGGATGCGATTGAAATCGCTAAAGAATTACTCCACACCAGTCACTATGAATCGTGGCTAGAAGATCAGCATGAGATTAAAACCGCTGAGCGCAAAATGGCAAATTTGCAGGAACTCATCACTTGGCTGCAAAACCTCACAGAACAATCGCCGGAAGATAAAAAGCTGTCTGAATTGGTCGCACATTTGAGTTTAATGGACATTCTGGAGCGTCAAGCCGAGGATAAGCAGTTAGACCGCGTGGCGCTGATGACTTTACACGCTGCTAAGGGCCTAGAATTTCCGCATGTTTTTCTCATTGGTATGGAAGAGGAAATTCTGCCTCATGCGAATAATATGGATGAATTAGAGTTGCTTGAGGAGGAGCGCCGTTTAGCGTATGTGGGCATTACTCGCGCACAAAAAACTCTGACTTTTAGCCTCGCCCAACGGCGCAAGCGTTATGGTGAGACGAAGACCTGCGAACCCAGCCGTTTCTTAAATGAATTACCCGAAGAAGACTTAGTGTGGGAAGGTGGAAAACGTGCTACTCCAGTGTCTCCTGAACAAAAACAAGCCAAAGGCAAAGCACATCTTGCCAGCTTGAAAGAAATGTTGAGTTGAGCCTCAGGTTATCTGTTTTAAGCCCTTCTTAAAGACAACGCAAACGGTGCAAAAGAATGCCAGCGTTTAAAAGACATACAGCTCGCGTAGGGCGGATCAGGTGCGTCTTTTTGCGCCGTCATCCGTCCTTTTGGGAGCCAGGGAAATGATGGGAAATATAGAGATAATATTTCAGTTGTACTGGAGCATCGTGTTCAAGACCTGGCAGGTTTTGGAAACCTGTCAGGTCTGTCGTACAACTGATTTATGCCCCCTATAGATATTGCACCCAGACTTTAGGCTAAAATGCGCACATGTCCACATTACAAAAAACACTCCTTGAACGCCTGACAAAGCTCCTGCCTGCACAATTTGAGTCGGTGATGGTTGACTATGGAATGCCGTTTAGCGATGTGCGCGAAAATGTCACACAAAAGCAGAAAAGCATTGATTTAGTCCACTACGCCGAGCAAAAAACAAAGGGTTTGGAGCACTTGCTGGCGGTGATCAACCAAGTCACCAGCGAAGCGGCTTCAGACGACTTCCCCCTGCCGCTGGATGAACGTGCTAAATATTTATTTATTGGGCGAGAAGATGAACTCAAACAACTGGATGTGGCTTTGCTGCAAGGCGATACGGTGGCTATCACCGCGTTAGAAGGCATGGCGGGGGTGGGGAAATCCTATCTTGCCGATCATTACGCCCTCAACCATCCGCAACATTTCCCGCGTTATGAAGTCTTAACCCTCAATCCGCAACAACCCGCTCACGCCACAGAATTATTGGACATCTTGGGCAAACGCCTCAACAGCACGGGCCATCCGTCATCCGTGCGCGAAGCATTACAGCAACAGCGGGTATTGCTGCATGTAGAAAATGTCGATTCCGATGCCGCTTTACAAAGCTGTCAACAATTGCTGGGCTATTTACCCGACTGCGCCGCCTTGATCAGTGGGCGTTTACAGCATTTAGCGCGTAACACAAAATGGCACAGCATCGCCTTAAACACCTTTGACCGCTTACAAGGGATCGAACAAATTCAAGCGGAATTGGCTGACTTAAAGGCTGAACCGCTCACTGAAACCGAGGCGCAAACACTGGTGGCTGAATTACACGGTTTGCCTTTAGCCCTGCATTTAGCCGCAGGCTATTTAGCGGATCGTCCGGTGGCAGAATTCCTTGACGATTTACGCAGCAGCCATCTTGCCCTTGAACCCGCCTTTCCCGATGCCTTTTCCCGCGACCAGCAACGGCTGACCTTACAGGGCACCTTTAACATTTCTTTGCAATTACTCAGCAGCGCAGAACAACACGCCCTCGCCGCTGTAGGCTATTTACCCACTGCTGGCTTTGGGCTGAGCTTAGCCGCGCAGGTGGCTGACTTCGCCGCCGCTGATGCACGCAGACTGCTACAAAAAGCCACGCGCTTAGGTTTAGTCGAAGACTTACGCCCACAACGCGACGCGCCGCCGCGCTGGCGAATTCATGCCATGCTGGCAGAATTTTTACGCGAACGCGCTGAAACCGCCGTGCGTACCCGCTTGGATGACTGGTTTTTACAACGCCTGCCCGAACCCAGCGACGATGATTACAGCGGCTGGCATGAACTCAATGACGAATCAGCCGCCTTAGTTGACTGGCTACAGCAAGCCGACGGCGACAGTGCCGCGTTAAGCCGTATTGAACGTGCAGGTTCTTGGTACGCGATGCACAACGGTCCTTATCTCTCTTGGGGTTATTTTTGCCAACGCCTATTGTCATGCAGCGACCTGGAACAAGCCCAGCGTTCCGGTGCGCTGTGGACACTGTGTCAAACGGCGCATCGTGCCGGAGACATCGAGTTAGCGCAGCAAGCCGCAGAAGAAAAAGCCGCATTAGACGCAGAGCGCAAAGATGACAAAGGACGCGCCTTAGCGATGGGATAAATCGCCGATATTTTGCAGGCGCGCGGCGACTTGGACGCGGCTCTGCGCATCCGCCAGGAAGAACAGTTACCCGTCTATGAACGCCTCGGCGATGTGCGTAACTTGCTCATCACGCAGGCTAAAATAGCAATAATTTTGCTACAACAACAACCGCCGGATCAGCAGCAAGCGGCGCATTTATTAAGCTTGGCATGGCAAGCCGCACAGCGTTTACGCATTCCTGAAGCTGCACAGATTTTAGATATTATGCGAGATTATGCTTTGCCTTTGCCGGAAGAATAAGCCGCAGCCCCGTAGGGTTTGCGCCGCGTGTTTTTTGCGGTGCGAACGCGGATGGATAACGTGTAGCAAGAGGCTTTTGCCCACCCTCTGGGCTTCTTTTCTCGTTCCCACGCTCCAGAGGCTGTAAAAGAACTCCTTCCACAGGCGACATCAATGGGATTAAAAATCCTAGAATTCATGTTTTTTCGGCTATTTCAAGGCAAAAAAGGAGGTTT
>JADGEH010000234.1 GCA_016744475.1 Thiotrichales bacterium
CACCTTGTTTGTAACGGCGTTCTAACATGCGGGGTTTTCTAGTTGATGGTAGTTTCGCTATTATAACCTCTGAGTTCTTTTACAGTCTCGGCGCATGGGGGTTCATGACTCGCCAGCGCTGCTGGCTGTTGTAGTGCAGACCGCAACGCGGTCAAGGTCGCAACGAGAGACACTTAATAGCAGTGACGGAGACCGTGGGAACGAGGAACAAATTAGGCGCGACTATCGGCGGGTTGATACTGTTTGAAACCCGCCCGAACAAAACGTGGGAACAGCGTTTGCGTTGGGACACGTTGCAATTGGGCGACAAAACGGTGGAGTTGATGGGGATGTAGAATAAAGGCGGTTGCGGCATAAAAAAACCTGACGGTTCGGCGAGAAGCATCAGGTTTTTTTGGGGGGAACAAGATAAAAACTTATTCCGTCACGCTGATGTCTTTGCTAAACACCTCAGCGGATGAGTTGAAGTCTAAGAGGGAAGCGGAGACGGGCGCGGGCGGCGGTGAAGGAGGCGCACCTGCCACAACCGCGACACCGTACACGAGATTATCCCCCAAGCCGTTGGCGGTGGTTTTATTGCTAAAACTCGCTCCGCCATCGCTGGAAATGGATAAGCCGCCATCGGTTGCCGCATAGACGTGGCTACCATTGACCGCGACATCGCGCACGACATTATGCCCCAAGCCGTTTGTGGTGGTTTTATGGGTAAAACTCGCCCCGCCGTCGCTGGAAATGGATAAGCCGCCATCGGTTGTCACATAGATGGTGCTACCACTGACCGCGATACCCTTCACGAAATTATGCCCCAAGCCGTCTGTGGTGGTTTTATTGCTAAAATTCGCTCCGCCGTCGCTGGAAATGGATAAGCCGCCATCGGTTGCCGCATAGATGGCGCTACCATTGACCGTGACACTGTTCACGGTATTATGCCCCAAGCCGTCTGTGGTGGTTTTATTGCTAAAACTCGCTCCGCCGTCGCTGGAAATGGATAAGCCGCTAAAGGTTGCCGCATAGAGGTGGCTACCACTGACCGCGACATCGTACACGGAATCATGCCCCAAGCCGTTGGCGGTGGTTTTTTTGGTAAAACTCGCCCCGCCGTCGCTGGAAATGGATAAGCCGCCATTGGTTGCTGCATAAACATTGCTACCACTGACCGCAACATCGTTCACGGCATTATTCCCCAAGCCGTTGGCGGTGGTTTTATTGGTAAAATTCGCCCCGCCGTCGCTGGAAATGGATAAGCCACCATCAGTTGCCGCATAGACGTTGCTACCACTGACCGCGACACCGTACACGAAATTATGCCCCAAGCCGTTGGCGGTGGTTTTATTGCTAAAACTCGCTCCGCCGTCGTTGGACATGGATAAGCCGCCACGGGTTGCCGCATAGAGCGTATCAGCCGCTTGCGCCAGATGAAAGGGTAAGGACAGCAAAAGCACTGCGGTTAAGCGAGTGACAAAATACTGCGCCCAAGCTTTAGGCTTGGTGGTGTGTGGATTATGGATTGTGGGCGACACGTTAATTCCCCTTGATTAAATGTCAAATTAAGTGATTGAAAAGAAACTAAAGCAGCGAATAAAGAATGCAACACCATTTGTCATTTTAGCAAAACGTTTATCCACTTGAGCTTATTTTGGCCAGCCCTTCTCAATTTAAGACCACCTATTTTAGTCGGGAACATCATCCTCAAGACCATCAAGCATAAATCGCATTATCTAGTGCCCAAGCGCCGAGGCTGTAAAAGAACTCCCAAAACGGGTGATTTTTCACCCGTAAGCTATTGATTTTACGTTGTCGAAAATCCCAAAAATGAGGTTCTTTTACAGCCTCGCCGCTTGGGGATTCATGACTCGCCAGCGCTGCTGGCTGTTGTAGTGCAGAGCGCAACGAGAGACACTTAATAGCAGTGACGGAGACCGTGGGAACGAGGAACAAATTAGGCGTGACTGTCGGCGGGTTGATACTGTTTGAAACCCGCCCGAACAAAACGTGGGAACAGCGTTTGCGTTGGGACACGCTGCAATTGGGCGACAAAACGGTGGAGTTGGTGAGGATGTAGAATAAAGGCGGTTGCGGCATAAAAAAACCTGATAGCTCGGCGAGAGCCATCAGGTTTTTTTGGGGGGACGAATAAAACTTATTCCGCCACGCTGATGTCTTTGCTAAACACCTCAGCGGATGAGTTGAAGTCTAAGAGGGAAGCGGAGACGGGCGTGGGCGGCGGTGAAGAAGGCACACCTGCCACAACCGCGACACCGTACACGAGATTATCCCCCAAGCCGTTGGCGGTGGTTTTATTGCTAAAACTCGTCCCACCGTCGCTGGAAATAGATAAGCCGCCATCGGTTGCCGCATAGACGTGGCTACCATTGACCACGACATCGCGCACGTTATTATCCCCCAAGCCGTTGGCGGTGGTTTTATTGCTAAAACTCGTCCCGCCGTCGCTGGAAATAGATAAGCCGCCACCAAAGGTTGCCACATAGAGGTGGCTACCACTGACCGCGACACCGGGCACGATATTATGCCCCAAGCCGTCTGTGGTGGTTTTATTGGTAAAACTCGCCCCGCCGTCGCTGGAAATGGATAAGCCGCCATCAGTCGCCGCATAGACGTTGCTACCACTGACCGCGACACCTTCTACGGAATTATTCCCCAAGCCGTTGGCGGTGGTTTTATTGCTAAAACTCGTCCCGCCGTCGCTGGAAATGGATAAGCCGCCATAGGTTGCCACATAGAGGTAGCTACCACTGACCACGACACCGAGCACGACATTATCCCCCAAGCCGTCTGCGGTGGTTTTATTGGTAAAATTCGCCCCGCCGTCGGTGGAAATGGATAAGCCGCCAAGGGTTGCCGCATAGAGGT
>JADGEH010000235.1 GCA_016744475.1 Thiotrichales bacterium
CCAATTGCAGTCAAAGATTTTTTTAATGAAAACCAACTCAATGCCGATATCTCTGCGCTAGATCATTTTAAGCTTTGGCACCATCATCCGATTAAATTAATCTGCGGTGATTTTTTTAAACTACACCCCGATCATTTAGGCACTATTGATGTGGTCTATGACCGCGCTTCGCTGATTGCACTCCCTCCTGAAATGCGCCAAAGCTATGCACAGCATTTAAGTCACCTACTACCCAGCGGTGCACGGGTATTTTTAGTCACCTTAGATTATGAGCAAACGCAAATGCAAGGCCCGCCGTTTGCGGTTTCTGCCAGCGAAGTAGAGACCTTATATGCCGCTGATTTTAAAATTGAATATTTAGATTCACAGGCGATTTTAGATAATGAGCCGAATTTTAAAAAGCGCGGTTTAACTCACTTACAAGAAAGTATTTTTTATTTGCAGAAGTATTAAGAAGCCGGTAGTTTGAAGCCTATGACTCCGTAACTAATACCAATCCTAGATTTTACTGTTCCAACTGGCATCTATTTACAGAACCTTATACAATCTTGCGACCGTAACACACCTTGTGAATAGAGATACCATGAGTTTAGATCCATTTTCTGAGGACTATACCCCACCTACCGACTTATGGGACGTGGATGCCCAATTAGAGTTTAACGAAGCCTTGGCTCATGGTGATAAACGCTATGTGCCCACGGCTTGCGCTCGTGGGGATTTTCGTTTCTCCCGCTTGCTCAAAGCCTTGGGCGTAGATGACCGCGATGATAAGCGTTGGTTATTACGCCGTCTTCACCAACGGGGTTATCATTTATTTTGTGGTCATCGAGGTTGTGGCAAAAGTACCGAGCTGCGCCGCTTAGCGGCTAAACTAGACCATGAAGAGGCGTTTTTTGTCATCTTTATGGATGTACTCGAAGAGTTAGATTACAACAATTTGCAATACTCCGATGTCTTGCTGACCTTGGCAAAACAACTGTTTGAGCAACTCGAGGCGGCTGATTTAGATATTGACCAAGTATTGTTGCAACGACTCGAAGATTGGTTCAAAGAACGCATCGAAACCAATGCCGTGACCAAAGAATTTGCCGCGCAAATCAAAACTGGGGCAAAAGCCGAAACGGGGATTCCTTTTTTGGGCAAATTGTTCGCTGACATCAGCACCGCGTTTAAAAATAACAGCAGTTACAAACAAGAATTACGCACCATTGTCGAAAACAGCTTTTCCCAATTTGCTGACAGTTTTAATCTGTGTTTACAAGCGGCAGAAGATGCGATTCAACGGGCAAACAAAGGCAATAAACTCTTATTTATTATTGATGGCACAGACCGCTTACGCGGCGAAGACAGCAAAAACTTTTTTATTGCCGATGTCCATCAACTAAAACAAATTAATGCCAACTTTGTTTATTGTGCGCCGATTTCTTTATTATACGAAGGCAACCAAGTCCAGCAAGAGTTTAACCATGTTGTCTTGCCGATGATTAAATTACGTGAAAAAGACGATGCCAGCCCCTTGTCTGCGGGCTACGAAGTCATGCGCGGCATGATAGAAAAACGCGCTGCCCCTGAGTTGTTTAGCGATGCAGCTTTAATCGACACATTAATTGAGTTTTCCGGCGGCAGCCCACGGGAATTGTTGAAGTTATTGCATTATGCTTTTTTGCGGGCTACAGGCGAGCAATTTGATAGCATTGCCGTTGATGCGGCAGTCAATGATTTAGCCACCGATTACAAACGTTTGATTGAACCAGAGGATCACACATTATTGTATGGCATCGACAACAACAACGAAACAGAAGAAAACACAGAGCGCACACGGCGTTGTTTATATCACTTAATGCTGCTGGAATATAACGGCTTTTGGCGCATGAGCCATCCGGTGATTCGCAGCTTGCCCGGCTATCAAAAAGCCGCTGAACAAGCGAGCCATGATAGCGATGGATAAACACTTATTTCCGCATTTAGCTGAGCAAGAACACCTATTAGAGGCGCATAGCACTGAGTTTTTGCGCCTACAAAAAGCCGTACAAGCGGGGAGAGGCTTTCGTTTATTGTTTGTGCAATTTAACGATCATTATTACCGTGATCAATTGCTAGAGCGTTTGTCTATCATCCAAAGCAGTGCGGCTGTGTTGCATGTCGATAGGGAAAACCTTGAAGATTTTTCCAGTTTAAGCATCCGTTGGCAAAGCTTGGCACAAGACAATACTTGTTTGCATGTGTTGGGTTTGGAAAATTGGCAAGCATCAGGGCGTGAAGATTGGTTATCGGTATTTAATTACCAACGGGAAAAACTCGCTAAAGCCTGCCCCATCAGTTTGTTATTTTGGCTACCTGCGCATCAGATTAAACAGTTTGCCCTACAAGCGCCTGATTTATGGGCATGGCGTGCAGGGGTGTTTGATTTTAATGTCCAAGCTGAACAACCAGAAAACTATCAAACACCAAATACCGAAACGATATTGACAGTCGATGAGGCTGAAAAACGCCACCAGCGCATTGAACAAATTCAAGCTTATTTAAGCAAAAGCAGCAGTCCCAACTTACAAGCGTCTTTGCAACGAGAACAAGGGGAATTATTAGCCAGCCTTGGAGAATATAGCCAAGCCCGTCAAGTTTTTACACAAGCTTTAAGCCTTTATAAAAACTTAGAAGATGATAACAATATTGCCGAAACGTTGGTTAATTTGGCTGATTTAGATGTTGCCCAAGGCCAGCTAGATAAAGCCCTAGAAAGCTTAGAGAAAGATATTCTGCCTATCATAAAAAAACAGAATAATATTCAAAGTCAAGCAACTATCAAGGGACGTATTGCCGATATATTGCAAGCCCGAGGGCAACTCGATGAGGCGCTGGC
>JADGEH010000129.1 GCA_016744475.1 Thiotrichales bacterium
CGGACGTGTCGGGGCACCAGAATAGCGTCTCGCGCCAACTTAAGAAGTTCTAAGGGCAAGGAAGCCCGTGAACACCTCTTAAACGATGCGAGACACGTTGCTTTCCGTCAGCAATAACCCGTAAGCCGCATAGGTAAGGCGGCATAAGGTGCGTCTTTTTGCACCGTCATCCGCCATCATTTCAAGCCGCCACCTGAAGTTCATTTACCTCAACCACCGCCCAAACAGCATCCTGAAAATCAGGGTTTTTCTGATGGGTTTCAAATGATTGAGAAACTGGCGTTGTTTCATTATCCAAAGCTAAACCCTCTAAATGACAAAGAATCGCCTCATGTGCATTATGCAGTGCTTCTTCAAAACTAGAACCCGCAGAAAAGCAACCAGGCAAGTCAGGTACGGTGACACCATAATCACTGTCTGCATCTTTATGTATAGCTAATAAATAAATCATAACTACCTCGTGTTCCAATCCCATTGAGCTTGTCTGAAAATACTGCGCAAAGTGCCTATAGGAATATCTTTAGCGGGATGAGGGACTGTGACTTTCCCCTGTAAGTTCGGGTGTTTGTACTGGTGATGATCACCACGTACATGATGCAACACCCAACCTTCATCTTTCAAGCGTTTGATGATTTCTCGACTATTCATGATTATCCTATCAACCAATTACGGGAGCAAGCCACCGCTCCGCATCTTCCACCGACATCCCCTTACGCACCGCATAATCCCCCACCTGCTCGGCATCAATCTTCCCAATCCCAAAATATTTAGACTCAGGATGCGAGAAGTACCAACCCGACACAGCCGCCGCAGGATACATGGCAAAGCTATCGGTCAGCGACAAGCCGATATTCTCCACAGGTTTGAGCAAATCCCACAGCAGGGCTTTTTCGGTGTGGTCAGGGCAGGCAGGATACCCAGGCACAGGACGAATGCCGCGATAGTCCTCACGAATCAGAGCTTCATTGTCTAAGGTTTCATCTGGCACATAGCCCCACAGTTCTGTACGCACTAATTTGTGCAGGTGTTCGGCAAACGCCTCTGCCAAGCGGTCAGCCAACACTTTGAGCATAATACTGTTGCAGCCCGTAGGTCGCATAAGCGATAGGAGCCTGTGAAAGTATTATTTTACTTAAATATCAATATATTGAAGAAGGTAAAATTGGCAAAACTAGATAAATTTACTGTTTTTAGCATTTTCCTGAAGCTTCTGTCTAAGTAACACATTGATTATTAGCTAATTAATACTTTCACAGCCTCCTATCGCTTATCCGCCCTACAAGTCCATATTCAATTGAAATTTCAGATAAATGCTTTTGCCAAACATGTTCTTTAGATGTTTTGCGTCGCAAAGCATCCCGATAACCTAACGCTGCCCAAGTCTTTTTGTCTGGATTAGAATAAGGTTTTCTTTTGCCTTCCATGACTTTAACAGCATCATTCCAGCCACGCATATAAGCCGCTTTAGGATGTACCATATCAATTTCATGCTTGATATTAAGTTGATTGAGTTCTTCAAGTAACTGGGAAACAGACATAGCAATATCGCTAGTATCTAATTTAATCATCTCACCCGATAAAAAACTATCAACACAATGTTTGGCTTCAGATAAAGAATAACCTGCATAATGTTGCAGCAGTTTTGTGAGCTTGATTTTATTAAAACCCGCTTCCCAGTCTGTTAATTCAATAATGAGTTTATTCATTACTCACCTCACTTAACTTTAAATACCAAAGGTTTTTGTTTGATTTGCCCTTTTGAATTTTTTGCCGCTTTACCCACGCTTGCGCCTGTCGTTCTGCGTCCGCCAAAAATCACTACTTCTTTCACATCAAATTGTTTACCTAACTCAATCGCCGCTTTTTTTAATTCAGAAATGCTGCTCATACCTTTGCCTAAACCATCAATGTGCAATTCATGCAGAATCAAGCAATACTCTGTTTTGACTAAATCAGTGATGATTTCTATTTCACCATTTTTCAATTTAATTGAGAAATGGTAGGTTTCTCTGTCTTTGGATAAAGTTGTAATTTTCATTTTTTATTTCAATGTCGGGTTACGCTATCGCTAACCCGACCTACAATGACAAATTATCCTATCACAGGCGCAAGCCACCTTTCAGCCTCTTCCAAACTCATCCCCTTCCGCCCAGCATAATCCCCCACCTGCTCGGCATCAATCTTCCCAATCCCAAAATATTTAGATTCAGGATGCGAGAAGTACCAGCCCGATACGGCGGCGGTGGGATACATCGCATAGCTTTCCGTCAGCGATAAGCCAATGTTTTCCAGAGGTTTCAATAACGCCCACAATAAAGCTTTTTCCGTATGGTCGGGGCAGGCAGGATACCCAGGTGCCGGGCGAATACCGCGATAGCTTTCCGCAATCAAAGCATCATTATCCAAGGTTTCATCTGGCGCATAACCCCACAGTTCTGTGCGTACCAGTTTGTGTAAATGCTCGGCAAACGCTTCAGCCAAGCGGTCGGCTAAGGCTTTGAGCATAATGCTGTTGTAGTCGTCGTGTTCCGCTTCAAAACGTGCGAGGTGTTCTTCGATGCCGATGCCTGTGGTGACGGCGAAGCTGCCGAGGTAGTCGGCGTGTCCTTTCGGTGCGATGTAATCGCTCAGACAGTGGTTGAAGAAACCTTTGGGGCGTTGGGTTTGCTGGCGTAGGTGGTGCAGGGTGGTCAGCACTTCGGCGCGGCTGTCGTCGGTGTAAAGTTCGATGTCGTCATCGCCTATGCTGTTTGCGGGAAAGAAGCTGCATACGGCACGGGCGGTGAGCCAGTTTTCCGCGATGATTTTATCCAGCATAGCTTGCGCGTCGTCGTAGACTTTCCGCGCTTCCACGCCCACCACTTTGTCATCCAGAATTTTTGGGAAGCGTCCCGCCAGTTCCCAAGTTTGGAAAAAGGGTGTCCAGTCGATGGTTTCGCGTAGGTCTGCCAAGCTGTAGTGGTCGAACACTTTCACGCCTAAAAAGCTGGGCTTGGGCGGAGTGTAGTTGTTCCAATCAATAGCAAATTTGTTGGCGCGTGCGTCGGCTAAGCTGACTTTTTTCGAGCTTTTGCGGCCTGCGCGTTCGGTGCGGATTTGCGCGTATTCTGTGTCTAAATCAGCGACGAATGTTTCCCGTGATGTTTTGGAAATCAAGTGTTGCACCACGCCGACGGCGCGGGAGGCATCGGGGACGTAAACCACGGGCTGCTCGTAGTTTTCGGCGATTTTCACCGCCGTGTGGACTTTGGAAGTGGTTGCGCCGCCAATGAGTAAAGGCAGGCTAAAACCTTGGCGCTGCATTTCTTTAGCGACGTGTACCATTTCGTCCAGCGAGGGCGTGATTAAGCCGGATAAGCCAATGATGTCACAGCCTTCTTCTTTGGCGGTTTGTAGGATTTTTTCTGCGGGCACCATCACACCGATGTCGATGACTTCAAAGTTGTTGCATTGCAGCACCACGGCGACGATATTTTTGCCGATGTCGTGTACGTCGCCTTTGACGGTGGCGATGAGGATTTTGCCGTTGCTGGAAGAACTGCAATCGCCTGCGGCTTTTTCTTCTTCGATGTAAGGCATTAAATAAGCGACGGATTTTTTCATGACACGGGCGGATTTGACCACTTGTGGTAAGAACATTTTGCCCTCGCCGAACAGGTCGCCGACCACGTTCATGCCATCCATCAGTGCCCCTTCAATAACGTGCAGCGGGCGCACGGCGGCTTGGCGGGCTTCTTCGGTGTCTTCGTCGATGAAGTCGGTGATGCCTTTCACCAGCGCGTGTTCGAGGCGTTTGCTCACAGGCCATTCACGCCAAGCTAAATCTTGCTTACTTTCTTGTACCGAACCATCGCCGCGATATTTTTCTGCTATGTCTAAGAGTCGCTCGGTTGCGTCGTCGCGGCGATTGAGCACCACGTCTTCGACGCGCTCGCGTAATTCTTCGGATAGGTCGTCATACACCGCGAGTTGTCCCGCGTTGACGATGCCCATGTCCATGCCCGCTTTGAAGCAGTGATATAAAAATACCGAGTGGATGGCTTCGCGCACGGGGTTGTTGCCACGAAACGAGAAGGAGACGTTAGACACGCCGCCGGACACCATCGCGTGTGGCAGGGTGCGTTTGATTTCGCGGGTGGCTTCGATGAAGTCCACGGCGTAGTTGTTGTGATCGTCGATACCCGTGGCAACGGCGAAAATATTGGGATCGAAGATGATGTCTTCAGCGGGAAAACCGACCTTTTCCGTCAAGACTTGATAGGAGCGGGTGCAGATTTGGATTTTCCGCGCTTGGGTGTCGGCTTGTCCGTCTTTGTCGAAGGCCATGACGATGACGGCTGCACCGTAGCGGCGCAGCAATTTGGCTTGTTCAATGAATTTTTCTTCACCTTCTTTGAGGCTGATGGAGTTGACAATGCCTTTGCCTTGAATGCGTTGCAAGCCTGCTTCGATGATGTCCCATTTGGAGGAGTCGATCATAAACGGCACTTTGGCAATATCGGGTTCGGCGGCGGCGAGATTCAGGAAGCGAATCATTGCGTCTTTGGATTCCAGCAAGCCTTCGTCCATGTTGATGTCGATGACTTGTGCGCCGTTTTCTACTTGGTCGCGCGCCACGTCTAAGGCGGTGTCATAATCGCCGTCCATGATGAGGCGTTTGAAACGCGCCGAACCCGTGACATTGGTGCGCTCACCGATATTGGCAAACAATGACTCAGGTGTGATGTTGTACGGTTCTAAACCAGATAAACGGCAAGCAGCGGGGAGTGTGGGCGGTTTGCGGGGCGGATGTTTGGCAACCGCTTGCGCAATGGCTTTGATGTGTGGTGGCATCGTGCCGCAGCAACCGCCGATGATATTGAGAAAGCCGGACTGCGCCCATTCTTCTAGCTCTTTCGCCATCGCTTCGGGGGATTCGTCGTATTCGCCAAATTCGTTGGGCAAACCTGCGTTGGGATGCGCGGAAACATGGCATTCGGCAATGCGCGAGAGTTCTTCGACATATTGGCGCAATTGTTTTGCACCCAAGGCGCAGTTCAATCCGATAGAAATCGGTTTGGCGTGGCGCAGTGCATTGTAAAAAGCTTCGGTAGTTTGTCCTGAGAGGGTGCGGCCTGATGCGTCGGTAATCGTGCCGGAAATCATGATCGGCAGCTCGATGCCTTTGTCTTCAAAATATTGTGTGACGGCAAAAATCGCGGCTTTGGCGTTCAGCGTGTCGAAAATGGTTTCGATGAGAATAATGTCTGCGCCGCCGTCTACCAGCGCGGTGGTAGCTTCGACATAGGCTTCGACTAATTCTTCAAAGCTGACATTGCGAAAACCGGGGTCGTTGACATCGGGAGAAATCGACGCGGTGCGGTTGGTAGGCCCTAATACGCCTGCGACAAAGCGGGGTTTGTCCTCGGTGCTGGCGCGGTCAGCGGCTTTACGCGCCAGTTTCGCCGCCTCGAAATTCATTTCGTAGACCAACTCTTCCATCTGGTAATCCGCCATCGCAATGCGCGTGCCGTTGAAGGTGTTGGTTTCTAAAATGTCTGCGCCAGCGTCTAAGTATTCTTGATGGATGGCTTCAATGATTTGCGGTTGGCTGAGCACCAGCAGGTCATTATTGCCCTTGACATCACACCCCCAATCCTTAAAACGTTCACCTCGATAATCGGCTTCTTGCAGCTTATAAGTTTGTACCATTGTGCCCATTGCACCGTCGAGGATCAGGATGCGTTGTTGTAGGGCTTGTTGGAGTTGTTGTGAGCGGGGGGATTGAGAAAACGACATAGAGGAATTCCGTTGGTTTTGAGGATGGGTTGATTTTTTAAATAACTCGTTCCCATGTGTCACATGGGAATGCAGTCTTGACCGCGTTGCGGTCAGTATAAGATGTAAAGCATCCAAGCATGTATTTTCATGTTTGGATTTAGCACCTTTCGGCAGGCTTAGGATAAACAGTAGAAGTGTGGTGCATGGGAACAAGTCTAAATGTTTGTTTAAACACCTGTTTGCTTTTGCTGCGTGACACGAATCAAAAAATGCAAGGTTTCATTGACGGCTTGTGCATTAGGAAAAGCGGCTGCGACATCTGGGTCTAAATGTACATCAATGCCACTATCACTCGGCGTTTTGCCAGCGACTCTTGCCGCGCCGCGCTTTCTGACCCGCAATAGAGTCAAATCATATTCATCAGGCAGATCGTCGTTCAGGCCAGATTTTGGGGCTATCATAAGTTTGTTTCTTTCTTAAAATCGGTAGGCTTCACGGCGATGACGCACCGCGACAATATCCACCCATTGTTGCGCTTCATCTATGGCATAAATCACTCGATAATCACCTATCCGAATACGCCAAAGATTTTGTTGCCCTTGAATTTTCAAGCAGCCGTTAGGATGTGGATTGCCCGCTAGCGCTTCAATTTTTGGAAATACCCGCTGCAATATCGGTGTGTCGATATTTTCCAGTTCCTTGCGGGCAGAACGGCTGAGGGTGATGCGGTAATCAGGCATGTTTTAGCTTGCCTTGCTGGATCAATTCAGACTTGAAATCTGCCAAAGATTCACGCGGCTCGTCCTTACGCTTTGCGGCGATCAAGCTATCGTAAAAGTCTTCCCACAAATCGCCGTATTGTTGTAAATCAATCACGACCGCGACTTGTTGTTGTTTGTCGTCTACTACAAAGTTGATACCTTGCATGGTGAATTCCTTATTGGGTTTACTATTGCTCCCATGCGCTGCACTTGTTCTGAACTTGTCGAAGTGAAGTTTGAGAACCCATGGATTGGGTATATTGTACCCTGTGCTGACCGCAACACGGTCTGTTTAGGATGCAACGCATCCAAGCAAGAAAATATACATTGTTATGTAATCTTTTTCTTTTCATATAATAATTCTTGATAATCAGATAAAAAATTTTCCAAATGAAACTTAATCAAGTCATCTCTGTTCTCTCTAGTACGCTTCTTATCCCATAAGGAAGTAAATGGTAGGATAGTATTGTCCACATTTGCCATAACAGACTGAAATTTATGTGAGTAATCTTTACATTCTATAGGGGCTAGGCTTATATCTGTAGCTTGCATATATAAATCATGTAGAGTTTTTGCGTGCTTAATCATCTCAGAAATATATTTTTCATCTGTTATATCATTGTTATGTAAATTCGTAGTTAATTTTATAACTTTTTGCATTATTCCTAATGTGGGGCTTAATATTTTTTCAGCTTCTTTTAAAAAATCTTCTTTGTATACAGTATTTTTGTTAAAAAAATTTGAGAAAAATTCATAATTCTGAGACCAATCAATTACAAAATCATCACCAATTTTTATACCGTCCATTTTCATAGGTCTAAAGTTTTCATCTAAATTAGAATCAACCCATTCAGTTCTACAAATCCAATTATGGTTTTTTGTATCTTCAAAAGATGGATATATAAATAACCAAACTACATGTGCTGGTTTTTTAGCCCATTGTTCGGCAACCAATGAATTTCGATAATATTTTCGTTTAGACATGTCATTTGTAATAGATTTTGCAATTTGTAAAATTTCCCCTTTTGAAAATCGTCTATTGAGTAAAATGGTTGCCGAATACCTTTTTGCAGCAGTAGGGCCAGTATCCTCGATGGACAAAATACTAAAGTCATTTGCAGATAATGGATAATCACAGAATGAATGCAGTTTTTCTTTATTTTCGTGATCCAGTTTTTGAGTATAAGGAATAGTTACTTTCCAGCCATTCCCTGTTTTTATTATGGTCTTGTCGTTAATTATTTCCCAATAACAATTATTTTCAAGAGGCTTATGAAGCACAACAAGTACGGGTAATGGGTAATCACTCCAATATTCTAAATGTTCTATATTACTTCTAAAGATAATGCCCGTCTCTGTTTTTTCCTTAAAATAACTTTCCCCCGATTTGATTTGCAAAGCAAGCAACTGCCCTTTTGTTTCGCTATTATAGCCATTTTATATGAGTTGCATAACGTTATAGGTGATTCCGCTCCAAGCAGCGTTATCCCTCGCATATAACTGATATATTTTGGCTATAGTGACTATTTCCAGAAGTGCATCAATACCATAATCTCTTTCCTTTTGAGGTCTAAAAATCCAATTGAGATTATCAGTGACTTGTTGTCCTACATGATATAAACCTGAATCACCTTGTTGATCTTGATTCGTAACTTTCATAAAACACTCTTTTTTATCATACCCATATATTACATGGTGCGTTTGCTTCCTCTCTCTCGTTCCTACCATCTGAGCTTGTAAAAGAACCTCATTTTTCGGATTTCAGACAACGTAAAATCAATGACTTACGAATCAAAAATCACCAATTCTGGGCATTCTTTTACAGTCTTGGCACATGGGAACGAGGAAAAATCATACCGTGCAAAGCGCTGGCATGAGGACAATGATGCTAGCGTATGTTTGTTTTAAGATGCGTAATAACCTGTTGCACCGCAAGCCGTTTAGCCGTATTCACACAACCTTTATCAAAAGTTGCAAAACCTTCTTCACCCAAACTGCCTGCCAAATGCAGAGCATCAGCAAAGTCCATCCCTTCCGCATACCAATCAAGTGCTAATAGCACTTTATCCATATTTTCAAGTGAAACAGTCCGCAGGCGCAAAATATGCCTTATGCGTTCCAATACCTGTTCTCTGGATAATTTGTATGCACCCGCCAACACCCAAGCTAATTCTAAAATCACCGTGCGCGAGATGAGACACTCATTTTGTCTGAGAAAATCAGTGGCAATACACGCTTGTTCTGGATTATCTTTCACTGCATAGCGCACCAAAACATTGGTATCAACTACAATCATTTACGCTGCTCTGCTTCTGCCAACACAGAGGCATCCATTTCAGCCAAGGACAATGGCGCACCTTGATAAACACTTTGCATATCAGGGCTTTCAAATTCTACGGGTGATAGTTTTTCAGACACTTTGCCAATGCCTTTTGTGTGCATTTTTTGTAATTGGAGCAGTTTTTCTTGGGCGATTAAAGCCCTTAAAGCGCTTTCAAGTAATTCACGCTCAGAAGATACGCCACTGACATGCCATGCTTGTTCTAGCAAGGTGTCGTCAATGTTTAGATTTAGATTCATGGTTTTATCTCAATTTGTTATGTTCAGTTTGTAATTTTTGATCGTTTTTTTTAGTTCCAACGCTTTGCACGGCATGGGAATAGATACTTTCAATAGTTTAATTGCGGGTGCAGGTTTGCAACCTGCACCCGAAAGTTTCAAATAGTTTTGAGGTTGCTCAAAACGTTCGGGGCGTAGTTACAAACCTCGATCCGAACGTATAATTTAAACACTTGTCTGCTTCTGCTGTGTAACACGAATCAAAAAACGTAATGCTTCATTCACGGCTTGCGCATTAGGAAAAGTTGCTGCGACATCTGGGTCTAAATATATATCAATGCCGCTGTCATTGGGCGTTTTACCAGCCATTCTTGCTGTTCCACGTTTTCTGATCCGTAATTGAGTCAAATCATATTCATCACGCAGATCATCGTTCATTTTAGAATTGGGTGCTGTCATAAATCTGTTTCTCCTATTGCCCGTGCTTAGGCGGCATTAGGGAACGAGGGAATAATATGGTTTAAAGCGATGCTATCCTTTACATATCTAGCATCGCATCCGTTGCACATTTCATCAGAGAAAAACACTATGCCCGCAGAAAAAACATTGCTGTCCATCATTGAACTGGGCGGTTATCCCAATTTTGCGCCGATGTATGAGCAATTGGGCTATCAGGTCAAGGTGGCTCAACAAATGCGTAAGGCACTGAAATATGTAAAAAATCTACAGCCTACGGCGATTGTTGCGGAGTTTAATTATCAACCCGATTTTCGTGAGCGGGTGAGCAATCTTGAGTCTTTGTTTGCGACGCTACAAAGCTTGCCCGACATGCCCAACATTGTGGTGTTTTATGAGTTGCCGCATCAAGCGGCTGTGCAGAAGTTGCAGCAACGCTATGATGTTTTTCAAGCGCTGAGTTATCCCGTGAATGAAGCGCAACTGCGGGCTTGTTTATCGCTGACGCAATGAGCGCGGCGAGCCACACTCCATTAGCAAAGAGGGCACCGCGCTAACTATCCTTGCTCTTGTTCGCTGAGCATATAGCCTATTCCGCGCACGGTATGTAGTAATGGATGGGCGAAATCTTTGTCAATTTTGCGCCGTAAGCGACTGATATGTACATCAATTAAATTGGTTTGTGGATCAAAATGATAATCCCACACATTTTCTAGCAGCATGGTGCGGGTGACGACTTGATCGGCGTGGCGCATTAAGTATTCCAGCAAACGAAATTCTCGCGGCTGCAAATCAATTTTTTGTCCATGACGTTTGGCGGCACGAGTCAAGCAGTCAATTTCTAAATCCGCGACTTGTAACAGGGTTTCTATGGCGGGGTTGCTAGGGCGGCGCAATAAGGCTTCAATGCGGGCGAGTAATTCACTGAAAGAAAACGGTTTAGTCAGATAATCATCGCCGCCCGCCCGTAAGCCATTGACGCGATCATCGACATCCGCCAGCGCACTCAAAAACAAGATCGGGGTGGTATTGCCGTCGGCTCGCAGGCTTTTCACAATCGACAAGCCGTCAAGACGGGGCAACATACGATCTACAATTAAGGCATCAAACGAGGTGCTGCTGGCGATTTTCAAGCCTTCTTCGCCATCAGCCACATGGTCTACTTCGTATTGATGTTCTTGTAGCCCTTTTTTTAAAAAATCTGCCACTTCTACATCGTCTTCAATGATCAGAATATGCATGTATCAGCTCCTTTAGACGGGTGATGAGGGAGGCTTTAAAAGCGCTCCAATTCGGGAAATTTTAATTCGCCATGATGCACATGCATTGCGCCTAATTCAGCACAACGATGCAGTGTTGGTACGGCTTTGCCAGGATTGAGCAACCAATGTGGATCAAAGACTTTTTTCAGTGCATGAAATTGCTCTAATTCCAGAGGTTCAAATTGCACGCACATTTGATCAATTTTCTCCATGCCTACGCCATGCTCTCCAGTAATCGTGCCTCCCACTTCCACACATAACTCAAGAATTTTGCTTCCGAATTCCTCCGCCGTGTGTAATTCGCCCGGTTGATTGGCATCATACAAAATCAGCGGGTGCAAATTACCATCGCCTGCATGAAACACATTAGCCACTCGTAAGCCAAATTGTTGGGATAACTCGCTGATGCGGGTCAACACTTCCGGCAAGGCTTTGCGAGGGATCGTGCCGTCCATGCAGTAATAATCGGGGGAAATGCGCCCCACTGCGGGGAAAGCGGCTTTACGACCTTTCCAAAACAATAAGCGTTCTTGTTCATTTTTGGAGATGCGCACCTCAGTGGCTCCCGCTTGCGTTAAGACGTGTTGCACGGCCTGCGTGTGTTCTTCCACTTCAGCCAGCGAGCCATCGACTTCACACAATAAAATGGCTTCGGCTTGCGATGGATAACCTGCATGAACAAAATCTTCTGCGGCCTGCATGGAGGCTTTATCCATCATTTCCAGACCCGCAGGAATAATTCCAGCGGCAATGATGTCGCCGACAGCACGCCCCGCTTTAGCCACATCATCAAAGGCAGCCATCAAGACTTGAGCTTGCTGTGGAATCGGTAGCAGTTTGACGGTGATCTCGACTATCACACCCAACATGCCTTCAGACCCGGTGAGCAATGCCAGCAAGTCATAGCCGGGGCTGTCTAAGGCTTGGCTGCCGATAGTGAGAAGCTCGCCTTCAATGGTGAGTAATTGTAGGCGCAAAATATTGTGTACGGTTAAGCCGTATTTGAGGCAATGCACGCCGCCTGAATTTTCCGCCACATTGCCGCCAATCGTGCAAGCTATTTGTGAGGATGGATCAGGCGCATAGTACAAACCATGCGGTTGTGCCGCTTCCGAAATCACGGCATTGCGCACGCCGGGTTGTACGGTCGCGGTGCGTGCCAGCGGGTCGATATCGAGGATTTTGTTGAATTTCGACAAGCCCATGAGCACGCCTTGCGCAAAGGGCAAAGCACCGCCGGATAAGCCCGTTCCTGCGCCACGCGCCACCACGGGGACTTTGTGTGCGTAACAGATACGCAGCACGGCTTGGGCTTGTTCGATGTTTTCTGGCAATGCTACTAACAACGGCAAGCTGCGATAGGCCGATAAGCCATCGCATTCATAAGGCCGTTTATCTTCAGTGCTACTCAGCAATGCGTGTGCGGGCAAGACGGCTTGTAAAGCTCGCAAGAGGCTGGGTTCATCAACGTTGTACTCAGGCTCTTGAGTGGGAAAAGAGGTATTCATGGTGTGTTTAACTCTGCTGACGCGGGTGGGCTACGAAGGAGGTGAAAAGGCTGTGTTGAGGTTCATATAGGGATAATAACTCAGTGATCGCCAAACTTAGCAGGTTTCAAAAACCTATCAGTGCTTAATAACGATGCTCCAGTACCACTAAAATATTATCTCTATATCGGTACTGACCGCAACGCGGTCAAGACGGCATTCCCATGCGGCGCATCACTGCCATTCAGTGAAGCCCCAAAGGGGCGGCATCTAGGCTGTCGAAATATGAGTATCCAGCTATAATAAAAATGTCGTAACTATTCAGTTCAAGAGGCCATAAGTTTAGATATGTGTCAGACTGGGCAAAAAATTTAACGAGATAGAGTGCCCAATGCAACGCCCCGATGTGTCCTAACTGACATAACCCCAAAA
>JADGEH010000019.1 GCA_016744475.1 Thiotrichales bacterium
TGCGAACCAAAGACCTTCGCATCGCTGGCGCCACCGTCCAAAATGACGCCTTGTCGCGGGCTACTCGACCCCGGCTGCGCCTCTCCCTGTCTCGCAGCGGGTGACTCTCCTCTTTTTGACCCATAATTAAAGAAGGATAACCCGTCACATAAAAATTGCTACAACACTATAGCCATTTTATATGAGTTGTATAACGTTATAGGTAATGTCGCTCCAAGCAGCGTTATCCCTCGCATATAACTGATATATTTTGGCTATAGTGACAATGATGCGGTTCATACCTCACCACATTTCCTACATTTGTTAGCCAGCGATAAAAAACAACACTAAAGGCACAACAGTCACAAAGGGCACAAGCGTTTTAGTCCGTTTGTGCCTTTTGTGTCTTTAGTGCCGCTAGTGTTTATTTTATTGAACTCACAAAGCGAGTGAAGGCAGCGGTGATATTAAATCGCGTTAGCCTGCGCTTCTGCATTGCCAATGTAAGTGCTAGGACTTAACGCCATTAAGCGTTGTTTTTCCGCTTCAGGAATTTCCAGGTTTTCAATAAAGGTTTGCAAGCTTTCTTTATCGATGCCTTTGCCACGGGTCAATGCTTTGAGCTTTTCATAAGGCTCAGGCACGCCATAACGACGCATCACGGTTTGAATCGGTTCTGCCAATACTTCCCAAGCATTGTCTAAGTCTTGAGCAATGCGCTGTTGATTGACTTCTAATTTGTTCACGCCTTTAAGCAGGGATTGGTAAGCAATGATGCTGTGTGCGATGCCTACGCCTAACACGCGCAATACGGTGGAATCGCTTAAATCGCGCTGCCAGCGGGAAATCGGCAATTTAGCGCCGAGATGACTGAATAAAGCATTGGCAATACCAAAATTGCCTTCAGCGTTTTCAAAATCAATCGGATTGACTTTATGCGGCATGGTGGAAGAACCCACTTCGCCTGCCACAGTTCTTTGTTTGAAATAGCCCAAAGAAATATACGCCCACACGTCGCGGCTAAAATCAATTAACACAGTGTTATAACGCGCCACGGCATCAAAAAACTCGGCAATATAATCATGCGGTTCAATTTGAGTGGTGTAAGGATTCCAAGCCAAGCCCAAACTCTGCACAAAATCTTCAGCAAATTTAGCCCAATCTAAATCAGGATAAGCGCTGAGATGCGCATTGTAATTGCCCACTGCGCCATTGATTTTGCCTAAGATTTCCGTATTCGCCACTTGATCGCGTTGGCGTTGTAGGCGATAAGCCACATTCGCCATTTCCTTGCCCAAGGTGGTGGGCGACGCAGGTTGTCCATGCGTGCGCGATAGCATGGGAATCTCAGCGTATTCATGCGCTAAGATGCGGATGCCTTCGGCGACTTGATCCATATCGGCTAATAACACCGTGTCTTTGGCTTCTTTCAGCATCAAGGCATAGGCTAAATTATTAATGTCTTCAGAGGTGCAAGCAAAGTGTAAAAACTCGCTGACCGCGACCAGTTCAGGCACCTCGGCGATGCTTTCTTTGAGGAAATATTCCACGGCTTTTACGTCGTGATTCGTGGTGCGTTCGATGTCTTTCACGCGCTGTGCCTGCGCTTCGCTGAAATGATCGATCAAATGGTTAAGATGTTGTTGTGCAACAGGGCTAAAAGCGGGGACTTCGGTGATGTGAGGGTCTGCACTTAAGGCTTGCAACCAACGCACCTCGACCACTACGCGGCAGCGGATTAAACCGTATTCGCTGAAAATAGCGCGTAATGATTGGGTTTTGGAGCCGTAGCGTCCGTCGATAGGAGAAATTGCGGTAAGCGATGAAAGTTCCATGAGTATGTTCTTTTAGAGGTTAAGGTAAGCCGTTGTTTTTTGAAAAGCTGGCTATTATAACTGACCTGACGCACACAACGTGAAACAAACCCAAAATCAGCTCAACGGCGTAGAGCGCTCCCCCGCCCCTTTTTCTAACATCGCAACACGCTGACCTTGGGCATTCAATAATTCCACCTGCAAAGGCATTTTGCCTAAAGCATGAGTCGCACAAGACAAGCAGGGATCATAAGCCCGCACCGCGACCTCAATGTGATTTAACAAGCCTTCCGTCAATTCCTGCCCATCCAAATAACGCTCTGCGACTTGCCGAATGGATTCATTCATCGCCTGGTTATTATGCGTGGTAGACACGATCAAATTGGCTTTTTCAATTAAATCATCTTCACCGATTTGGTAATGATGAATCAACACACCTCGCGGTGCTTCAATCACGCCAATGCCTTCTCGTTGTTTCTCGCCCTTAGCCTGTAAATCAGTGCCCAGAATCTCAGGATCAAGTAACAACTCTCGAATACCTTCCGCCGCATGTAAAGCTTCAATCATACGTGCCCAATGATAGGCCAGCGTACTTTGTTGCATACCGTCTTGTTTAAACAACTGACGCTCTACTTCAGCCAACGGCGTACTAATGAAATTACAATTATTCACTCGTGCCAAAGGCCCTACGCGATACCAACCCCTTTCAGTACCGAGTGCCACGATGAAAGGAAACTTCATATAAGACCAAGAACGCACTTCCTCATGAATATGCTGCGCATAATCAGAGTCTGCCAATTGATCAAAAATCACCTGTCCATTCGCATCTAACGCCCGCAATGCACCATCATACAATTCCAATCCGCCATCTTCTCGCACCAAACTCATCATGCTGCTTTGAATCGTGGCAAATTCACGGTGATATTCCAAGCGACTCTCATACACCTGTTTAATCAACTGCACCGCCTCTTGTGTCCACTCCACAATCTCATCAATTTGAGCCAGCAGCAGATCACGATCTGCACGATCCAACGCCTTATTCATACCGCCAGGAATTGCCGCCGTACCATGCACCCGTTTGCCCGTAATGATGCGAATGACCTCTTGCCCAAACTTACGCAACAGAATGCCGCGCATCCCCAACGCAGGCTGATCTGCAATCACACCCAAAATATTGCGATGCGCCACATCATCATCAAAACCAAACAACAAATCAGGCGAAGCCAAATGAAAAAAATGTACCGCATGAGACTGTAAAACCTGCCCTAAATGCAGCAAACGCCGCAGTTTTTCAGCCGTCGGAGGAATCTGTGACACACCCGCGATCATATCCACCGCTTTGCCCGCCGCCAGATGATGACTTACCGGACAAATGCCGCATAAACGCTGCACCAATACCGGAATTTCCCAATACGGACGACCCTGAATGAACTTTTCAAAGCCACGAAACTCAACGATATGCAAACGAGCTTGCTGAATATGATTCTCCTCATCCAGCAGCAATGTCACCTTGCCGTGCCCCTCCACACGGGTTAGCGGATCAATCACGACACGTTTTAACTTCTCCGGCTGCGAGGCGGTCTCTTGTACGCTCATCTCTATTCCTCTGGTGATATTTATTAGACGGGCTGCCTATTGAGTATAGGCTCTTAGCCTCGCTCATATCCAATTATGCGTACAATCCAGATGACTCTTGACTTGGTAAATACCATTTAACCCCTCGCTCAGCATCAAAGCTAAAGGCGACTGCTTGCCAAAACGTCGGTTAGGGTTTTTCAGCCACACCCGCCCCATGTTGGGATTATGTGGAAAAGTGGTTAATAAAGCGCTATCAATCTGTAAAAATTGCGCCGCACGGTTTAACAAATCCTGCTCATCAGGAAACGGCGTACCCTCCTGATAACGCTTAAGAAAGCGCGAATGAGTATTAGCCGGAAAGCCGAGCAAAATCACTTGCTGCTCAGGCTCGATATGCCAAGCATGAAATAAAGATAAAACCGTTTGAGCCAGCTCAACACGATCTTGTTCAGACAATTGAGACATCCATTTTCACCTTCTAGTTAAACATCAATACACATCACCGACAGGCTTTACATAACCCGTTGATTTGGAATGTGGAATATTAGACTTGTTGCAAGGGGTATTCATCGACTGCAAAGGCGTGGGTTTTGGCCTGTTCTTCCGCTTTTTCTCAACAAATAACCCGCTATTCGCCTCAAAAAACCGAAAAAACAGCCTCAAAACCACACCTTTTCGCTACGATGCCTACCCCTCGTAACAAGTCTATAGGGAACATAAATCAGTTGTGCGACAGACCTGGCAGGTTTCCAAAACCTGCCAGGTCTTGAACATGATGCTCCAGTACAACTGAAATATTATCTCTATATTAGGAAAAACTCACCTTACGCACACAGCGTGACAGCAACGAATGCGTCTGTTTTCAAGCGTAAATATGATATTGATAGTTGGGGATGAAATAAGCGTTTTGCACCAAAAAGTGATCATTGAATAGACAACACAGCGCGATAGCTTAAGCCTGCGCTTTTAAAAACAGCGACAACATTATCCAGACTTTTACGTGCCCACACACTTAAACTTCAGTACAATACGGTTCCCCGTAGTTTTCTTCTCTGCCTTGGTAGCTCAGTTGGATAGAGCGTCCCCCTCCTAAGGGGAAGGTCACAGGTTCGATTCCTGTCCAGGGCACCAGTTTTCAATGGCTTACGTCACCATAAAAAACTCGGTGAAAGATTCGGTGAAAGACAATGAGGATTTTCACTTCTTCACCTGGTCTAATTGCCCCAATAAATTCACCGTATTCAACACGCTATCATCAGACAAATGCGCATATCGAGCCGTGGTTTGTTTTGTGCTCTGTCTCAACAACTGCGCAATAAACTGCATCGGCACGCCCGCTTGCGCCAACCAACTGGCAGCCGTGTGACGCAAGATGTGCGGGCTAGTATCAGACGGCAAGCCCGCCTTTTTTACAGCGGTCTTAAAGGAGCCTTTCACGCTATTAATTCGATCACCAGGCTCAGCGTTACGATTTTTGCGGCGGTGACAAAATACCCACGGGCTGTCATTCACTGATAACGATTGCAATGCAACCAACGCCGCATGAGCCTGATCATTAATCGGTATCCAGTTTTTTTTGCCCGTTTTTGCCCGCGCTGTACCGCTCTCGTTATAACCCACCAAAAGAATCTGCCGACGGTCAAGTTGAACGTTTACCCATTCAAGTCCAAGCGCCTCTCCACTACGAATAGCCGTGTGCAGCGACAACTGAATAAACGGCACCAAATGTTCAGCTTTACGCGACGTACTAGCGGCCTCTATCAACCTCTGAACCTGCGATTGAGTCAAGAAAAAATCACGACCTTCAGGTTGCGATGGTTTTCTACCCTGCACAGGATTGCGAGGCAAAGGCCAGTCCCACTCTCTAATGGCGTAATTCCAGGCGGCACTAAAAAGACTTAACTCCTTGATAATAGTGCTATCTTTAACCCCTTGTAGGCGACGATTAGACACATAATTACGAATATCCTGACCGCTGACATCCGCCAACGCCCAACCCTCAAACGCTAACGCCAAATGCTTTGCTGCACTCGCTGGCCTAACGATATTTTTGCCTGAAGATTTTCGAGCCTCTAAATAATCAAGAATTAACTGATCAAACAAATACAACGTCCGACCACGCCGCTTTTGTGCAGCGGCTTCAACCCGTTTTTGCTGCTCAATTATTTTTGCAGATTCCCAATCGATTGCGCCAAAGTCTCTCGCTGGCCTGCGGACGGCTGCCCCCCCTTGGTTTTCGACCCACGAAACGTAGAGGGTTTTCCGAGTAACGGGTTTCCCAGTCCGGGGATTTTTTCCTGTGTATTTTTTCCAGTAGGGCATTGTTCGAGCGCCTGTTGATATTGTTGATTGAGATAGCGCTGTAATTCCGCCTCCAAAATTCTAGGGGAGCCTGACACGTCCACAGCCACCAAATCACCAGAGCGCACCATAGCCCGAATTTTTGAAGGTGAAAATCCTCCCAGTCGGTTTCCTGCGTTTTTGTAGTCCCAGGAGAGTGGTAAAAGCCCCCCTGAAAAAATCTCTAGGGGGGGGGGGGGGATATTATTTAGGGCACTTTTTCGATCATTTTCTTCGTTCACTGTCTTCAACCACCTGTATTTATTGATTATTTTCATAAAAAACAGTGTACGAAATGGCCTTTTTTGTGTTGCGTTTTAAGTTTGCATTTCGATCATGTTTTGTAGGTTGTTGATATTACTAAATATTCTCAACTTGTACAGGTTTGTTTTTTTCGATCCAGGATTCCATTTTCGATCCGCGTATTTTAGCGATCCCCGTTATTTTCGATCTTCGCTCTTTTATTTATATTAAAAATATTTTTCATTAAAAAGAATAAGTTAAGTAGAGAAAAGAAGATTTTAACAAAAAAGTAACTGATCGTAAATTTGCACATTTCGATCTCATTTGAGCACAAATCGATCTTAAAAAAGGCATATTGATCACACCTGTTACTTAGAAAAACAATGACTTAGCTACAAATAGGTGCTTCAAGATCGGTTTTTCTGGAAATGCGCCCCCCTCCCCCGCGCACGGAAATAAGCCTATGGATGTATGGATGTACATTTTTTCTTTTAATGAGGATTAATATTGATTCTGTCTCGCATCGTTTAAGAGTGGGCGTGCGCATCGATGGCGCCACCGTCCAAAATAGCGAAGGTGTGATTTTGGCCAAAAAAAAGAGCGCTTTAAGCGCCCTTTATTAGATAATTTAATCGACAATCAACCCCACTCCATTTCGTCAGAACAATCCCCATAATCCGCCCCTGGTACAGTAATCCCGTATGCCTGGAGCTTTACCACAGATAAAGCCATAAAATTGGTGTGTCTCTGCGTTTCGGTTTTCCACGAAAACGTCGGGTGATGTTTTTTGACCAAGACTCCAGATTTTTGCAATTGATGTGTCAGAACCTTCTTGCTAGAAATCGGTAAACGGTCTCTAAATTCCCGCAAATTAGGCGACGTTTTAACATAATCCATCATATGTGCAGCGCTAATATTCAGCGATTGAATCAAATCTCCACCTTCATCATGAATAAAGCTCACGTTATACGGATACGGATACTGATTGGTTTGAATATCTAGGGTGATTTTATCGATCACCTTCACCCACGGCTCCCTATCCGCATCTGTAGCTCCTATGTGTCGGTTCATCTCTGTCACAATACTGCTGTCAACGCTCCACACAGTGTCTTGAATATCCGCAAATGCCGCCACATAGCGCCAAGCCAACAGCAAAACGGCATAGTTTTTGACCATCCGGTCAACCAACTGATCCTCTGAATTCGAGAAGCCTTTGCAGTAGGCATGAGCGGATTCAAAATCATTATTAAATTGCTGGCGTTCGATACCCGCCAAAAACTCTAGCCATTGTTTCATAGGCCATTTAGGAAGGTCATGCGGGTCAATTTCCGCCCCTCGATGCGGCATATCCAGTGTGACTCTGACAGTTTTCGTCAACACGTTATCCGCATCCGCCACATCCTCACCGCCAATGAGCAACGGCGCTATTTTCAAAAATTCTAAAGTCATCCCGTGGGTCTGAGATGACATGATCGCCTTGGTATAAGTGTTCTGCATCGTATTCGACAAGGCTTCCCTTTTATCCTGTTTGGCGTTGGAAAATTCATCGAATGCGATAGGAAACGTCGTGCCACTGCACAAAATTTTCAGTCGGTAGGGGGTTAAATCCTCAGCAGTATATTTACTCAAAACCGCTGTCATACCTATTTTTTCAATGATCTGACTTTTCCCCACGCCTTTATCGGCTTGGGTCAATAGATGCGGATAAAAACCACTGAAAATCTTCAAATGTGAGCCTAATGTCCATAACAGCATCAATAGCGCCGCATTATTGGTAAACGTACTGCGATAGGCGTTTAAGATGATTTTTGCCTCGCTGGGCGGCCCTGTGTGAAATGTGAGGTCTTTATACGCAGCGCATTGCTGCTCTGGAATCGCAAAAAAACAGTCGTTGCCTTCATTCACGCTCAATTGATTATTTAACCAGGCCAGCCCGACAATATTCGCCGCGTGAATCGGATTTAATGCCGCTGTGTTTTCCATAATCGTCACAGCACGTTTGAATTTGTTCACATCGTAAATAGCGCCCAGTTTGTTTTCCCACAATCCTGGGTTATGAATGCCTTGTTCAAACACCTGTTTCGATAAGTAACGTCCCCCTCTACGGTTCTGACCGTAGGCGACGAAAAACACTCTAGGGGAATCATCCTGGCCTCCATTCACAGCGCTACTATTAGAGGCCACTGACACCGTGCGAAAATTGGCAATCCGAAAGCCGCACACGTCCACTTCAACCTCTCTCTCTTGAATGGTGCCGCTGTCATCTTTTTCTTTAACGGTTTTCAGAAACTCGGTGTGCTCTGCTGTAGTACGAAATCGCCAATAATCCCGCATGTCAACGCTGGGAAGCCATGCTCTGTTTTTAGAAGCTTTAGGTCTTACGCCGCTAATTAACCAGTTTTCACGTATTCTCAAACGCTTCTTTAATTTGACAACACCGATTCCTTGAAGCATGTCATTAATGTCAATATCAAATTCCTCGGCTTCTTCATCATTTTTCCTATCTTCCTCTTCATCCTCTTCATCATCTAAAGGATTTTTTATTTTAGTCACCCATTTGGATTGATCTAAAATATGTACGCAAATCCCTAAATCAGTGAGTTTATCGTACATTTTCCAGTTGGTTTCTTGCCCAGGTTGTGAGCCATCTTTCTTCGCTGCATCCTTATCAAATCCTAAATAAACGTTCTTACCTCGTAGAAATCGCCAATCAATTAAATCAATATTTCTCACGCCTAATGTGGCTATCGCCACACAGCCCTGCATCTCACAACAATCAATTGACAGCGCATTAATCGGACTCTCAACGATAAACACAGAATGAGACTTTTTAATGCGGCTATAGTCACTGCACCAAAAACAGCCCCCAATCCCGTCGGAATCGTTCATTTTCTGACCGCCGTTTAAAGTCGCGTCAATAAATCGTTTTTCAATCCCGACAATTCTCTGTGGGTTAATTGATTTAACGATAAACACCACAGCGGGCCCATGATAACCTTGAGAGCCAGGGGGCTTGCCTGATTTAGTGTAATCAGTAAATCCCAGTGTACTTTTTGCTATAGCGTGTTGAATGACCGTTTCTTTAATGCGACGGCTAGTCAAATAATTCATCAACCGTGCATCTTTAGCCTGTTTAATAGCCTCATGAGCCAGCCATTCAGATAAGCTTTTCTTTTTCTGAGTATAGTTATTGTTTTCCCTTTCTTCCTGAATATTGTATTGATCACACAGCCACTTGATAGCCTCAGATTTGTCTATCTTCATAACGTGCATCACTAATTCAACATGATCGCCTTTGGCATCCTGTGCAAAATCAATAAAACAGCCTTCATCGTCACGGATGGAAAGACTTGGCGTGTTGCCGTTGCCACCAGGCCCGTGAAACATGTTTTTTCCATTATGTTGGCTGGCCTGCTTTAACCCCAGTGTCACAGCCAATTCGCTCAGACTAACCGATTGTTTTATTTGTTGATAGATAGTCATTGTTTTAATCCCAATACGGAATGGCGTTGTAGGTTTTACCCTGGAATTCACGGGTCACACGGGGATCGGGAAAGCCGCCGTATTGCTTGAAAAACACGGGGATGCTATGGGATTCAAGGATGTTTATTAGGTTGGCTACCCATTGCGGGTTCATGGGTCTGCATCCCTGTCCACTTTCGCCACCGATGATCGCCCAGTTCGGTATATTGACTAGCCATTCGTAATCAGTGAAGTATTTTTCTAACTGTTGTGATACATCCTCTAGCAATGGCTCAAATGAAATGAATTTAAATTCACTTCTAGTGAGTTCAAGTTGAAATAGTCTTTCTTCTAAAACTTCATTGTTTTCAACTGTCACACCCGTGGCTAAATTTTCAGGGAATGGCCTCTTCCATGACAGCCGAGACATTCTGTAAGGTCGTTTAGTCAATAAAAGAAATTGATGTTTTGGGTTGTTTTCCACAGTGTTCAGCATTCGGTGAATGTGGCCTTTTTCCATTCCAGGTTGAAACCAATCAGTCATGCTGCCTGTAAAGATCGCTCTGGGTTTTTTCCATTTATTAGGGGTTATCCAGCGATTTTCATAAAGGCGAATTCCATGATGAAATTTGCCTTTATTGAAACGCTCATAAACTGTTTTGGCGTAACAGAGTTTGCAGCCTGCGGATTCTTTTTCGCAGCCCACCAGCGGGTTCCAGCTTTCGCCGTGCGTTCCATCTAGGTTAGTCACCCATGAGATATTAGTTGGCATGTTATTTTCCTTTTTCCTATTCACACAATCCGTAAGTTGTTTCGGTGCATTGATTCGCCTCACAGCGTGAAGGCGGGTCACAAGGGCGGGGGATGGGCACTTCAGGCGACTGGGGAATAATGAAACAAAGGATCGTCGTTATTAATATCAATTTCATTGTGTTCTCTGTTTTTTTGGTTTACGTGTTCAATAACTCAAACAGCGTTTTTGCTGTTTGAATGAGATTACAGAGCAAATAAACATTTAATGTATTTTAAACTGTGGAGCAATTTATCTAATTGCTTGGAGACTGGGGGGCTATATTCGCTGGGCGGTTTATAACCATAATCAGTAGCCACTTGATTGAATAGCCAGCGTATCAATAATGATTTAGAAGCGTCCTCCTCCACATGAACTCTCTCGATTAATTCATCAAGAAAAGCATCTTGGCTTGATGTCAACTTCACGCTGACTGTTGTGGTGCATAGAGGCTCTTTAGGTGGGCGTTTAATAGCCATAGCGAGTTCCTTTTGGGCAAGAAATTTTATGCGAGGGTTTTAATTATTTTCTTTTAATGAGATGGGAGCCGAGAGCTGTCGTAATTCAATTAACCTCTCATTGGCTTTATCGCCTGTTCTTCTGCCACATAGGATGTCTGTCGCGTAATTTAGCGATATGCCTAATATTTTTGCGAGTTTGTTCAGTGTGGTGTGCTGCTGAACACAGCCGCATCGAACGGCCTGCAATAACAATTCACCTGGCTGTAAATGTTTAATGCCAACGGCTGCAATGCGCAGCGCCTCTTGCTGATATTCCCCAGCATTGAATCTGTTGCCTTCGTTCATCTATACTCTCCGTTTAGGTGATGATTAAGCTCAATCATTAAGCGCTATGATATTCCTATAACCTGGAATTGTAAACGGATAAATCAATAGAAATGGAAATAGGTGAAAGGCTAAGAAGTTTTAGGACGTTCAAGGGAGAAACTTTAGAATTTCTTGCGGAACAATCCGGTATCTCTAAATCACAACTGTCTAATATGGAAACGGGGAGTAATTTCAGGATTGATTTCTTGTTCAAGTTGTTGGATGCATATCCAGAAATGAACATGAACTGGCTGCTCACCGGGCAGGGAGATATGTTGAATGTGATGGATGAGCCAAGCCAAAGCCAAACCGATAGCGCCACAACCCATGTGCAGGCGGGGCTAGATAAAGTGCTGTCACGACTGACAGCCGAGGAAAAGGCCGTGATATTTAACAGCACACAGGAAATGCTCAGTTATAGAGCGTGGCGTGAATCAGTGCAACAGCAGTTAGATGAACTCAAAGCAGCAGTGAAGGCATTGCGACAGCAATGAATGACATAAATTAAACTACAGAGAGGTAGGAACCTATGGAACCTGAAGAGAAAATTTGCAAAAATTGTGCAGCTTACGACAACAAATCTTACGATTTTAGCGTGTGTCGCCGTCATGCGCCCCATCCGCAATCTGTTGAAACGAACGATGGTGAATTGTCCGTTTCTTACGGACTAATCTGGCCCGTGGCTACTTCTGATAGTTGGTGTTTAGAAATGGTGCCCAAATAAAGGCAGATGATGCGATGCACGCATCGCATCATCATTTACTTAAAACGGAATATCCGTGACCTTATCGATGTGCTCCTGAAATGCCCGCTTGATGGCTTTTTTCATTTTCCAGGGAAACTTTTTTTCTTTGGTGTGTGCAAAAAGTTTAACGTATTTCCAGGCTAATAACAGAATGGCCTGATTTAGCGACGTATTCATTACTAAGTCCAAATCAACGATTTCTATTAAATGGTCTGTACTTTTCAGAGCCGTACATTTGTTCTTAATGCCGTCAAAGTCCTCTTGAATACGTTCAAGTCCTATGCATTCCAGAAAATCAATCCATTCCGCCATAGGCCATTCAGGGGTGTAACTCGGTACCTCTGCCCAACGCTCATGCATTAATAAATCAATAGCCAGCATAGTTGAGTATTCAACAGACGATGTGATCGGGTAGCCAATCAGAAACAAAGGCGCAAATGTCTTGACTTCCTCTGATAAACGGGGATTGGGTGCAGGAATGACCGTGTTTCTGTATTTGCAGGCGCTGTTATTAATCGACTCTATCCTATCTCGCTTGGCTGTCTGTAAACCATCAAACGCCAGAGGATACACCGTGTTTTGCATTCTCATCCGCATCGTATAGGGGGTTACGTCCACGGGTGAATATCGGTTCATCACGATGGTTCTGTTTAACGCCAGCATTAAGCTGGTTCTTCCAACGCCTGGTTCTCCGTTTAATAACAATGACGGGTAAAAATGCAAATATTTCTTCAATTGCGTCCCTACTCCCCACACTAACGCCAATAGTGCCGTGCTGTCATGGAAGGAGCTTCTAAACGCCTTCAAAATAGCCAGAGCATCAGCAGCGGGTTCCTCGCTACTGTGCGGTATCAAATCGTGGTAGGCCGAATTGCGGGTGTCTTGTGCGGGTGATTTGTTGACAGATAAAGTGATGCTGTCGCCAGGGTTTAGTTGGATATTATGATCGGTCATGAGAGGTCTCTCTTCTATTTCACGGATTGAATGGATTGAATGGCGGATAACATAGCTGCCAGCGGGTTCATTAAAATCCCGTGGGCGGTGCCATCAACGTCTCCCTGTTCACTCGCTTGAGTCGCACTGATATAATCAGCGGCCTCATTGATTAAATCTGGAATGTCTGCGGGGGTATTCAGGCATTTGAATTTGAAGGCACCAAGATGTACGACTTTAGACATCATCTCCTTTTGGAGAGGTTTTTCGGCTGCCTGAATATATTGATTCACCATCTCCTTATACATAATGCCCTCTTGGTGGTGGGTCAATTTAAGGATCATGTCTAGGATGTCGCAAAATGGCACGGGCACGAGTTGCTCGTTAGCGGCCTCTATCAACGCCTTCAATTTAAGCCTGGTTTTTTGCATGTCTGCTACCCCACCCATTCTATAAATCATATCTACCGCAGTATCGGTGTTGATGACAACGATATGGTTTTCTGTGTCAAGGGTAAGGATGTGGGGAGGCGTCCGCCCTGCATTAGCGGTTTCACCTAACGTTGTTGTCCATGTCTCGTGGGGTGAGCAGACCAATCTATTATTCATTTGCGTAGTACATACACTGCGGAACTTAACGCCTGTCAGTTCAATGTATTCTGCCATTGACAGTATGAAATTCTCGATCTCATTAATGAGCGGTCTATCTTGTGCAGTCAGGGTATTTCGATAATCGCCGAATTGAGTGGCTATTAGTGCCGCTAAATCAAGGCTGATTTCCAGCGGCTTGGAGACGGAGGTTTTAGAGGTGGAATAGACTAAATGCGGGGGTTTGATAGAGAAATTTTTGGGTTGGGTTTTGTCGGTCATGACAGTTCTCGCTTAAAGTAAGTGAATAACTGCCTTTCTCTCAGTTTCGCTGGAAAGGAAGGCAGGGCATACGCAAGGCGAAACTCCGTCCCCTAAAGCGAGATATAACGGAACTTACGCAGCCCCGCCATAATATGTCGGGCTTTTGTACTCGCTATTATAGCAGGCACAAAAAAAGCACTGTGTAAGCGCTTCTGCACTCTAGGGGTTTCGGGGTTTCGCTCCCGACCACAGATTTTGCTGCGGTGAATAAACTGTAGTGCCTAACGTTTGCGCTGTCAATAGTTAAGCTGTATTATTTAGCTAAATCATTACTTAATTTTAATTGAACGGAGAGAAAAATGGCTAAAAATATCGCCTGTGACAATTGTGGTAACGAAATATCTAAAAAAGCACCTACTTGCCCAAAATGTGGGCATCCCAACAAGAAGGCCAGTGAGCTATCAGGCGGCACCACAGTCATGGTATTAGGGTTGCTGGGTTTCGGTATTTGGTGGCTAATTAATGATGGCGACGGATTGAGTGTCTTAGATGCAGGGACAGGTATGGATAGCCTCTATCAAGAAGTTATTGACGATTCATTACAGCAATACGTTATCGCCAAAAAGCAAGGTGATCCTATTCAAACCTGTGTGCAAGCAGGTCTTGTTTCAGCCTCTTACTTGCAAGCGAAAGATACCGTAAATTATGAAAAATGGAAAAAGATTGAAGTTTCTGATTGCAAATAATTAGCCTAAGTTCATTATCCGAGAGCAACCTAAAAAGACAAATAGGCTGTCATAATCTCTGGCTATCGCTTTTAGCAGTGTCAGCTCTTCCTGTTGACCGCTTAACAATCGACTGGCATCGTCAACGTAAGCGATCTTGAACGGCGGTATCAAGTGGCTTTGAGTTAAGGCTTGCTGTAAAGAGAATACGTTTTTAGCGTTTTCAAACGTTCTTTGGCTGCCTATCTCTTTGTTGCAGATAACGATAGTATCTTCATTCAGTTGATCGGATATAAAGTGACTTTTACCCGTTTGCCGGCCTGTATCAATGCGTATCGTTCGCCACCAGTAAGCGTGCTCGCTTTCGTTGTAGAATTTTTTTAGGTCTCCACACACTTGCGCTAGGTGTTGTTTCTTGAATTCAATGAGTAACTGAATTCCATTAGGTAGCATTTCAAAACAATTATTCATTTATAATTCCCAGTTTTTCTCAACCCACGGATACGATGAATACATGCCGGCATTAATTTTATGGGCTTCGTTGAGCGTGGTGTCGGGTGACGCATTATAGTCTCCAAAAATGCGCAGTTAATTTGTGAATGAAATGTAGTTGCTTTTATGGAGCCAATTATATCAATTCACGATATTTTGCTTTTAGGACGGATTTTATACGCCATCCATATCCAGGCGTTGTAGTGTTTAGACCAACGAATGTTTTCCCCACGTTTGCGCAACAGACTGGCTCTGCGAGGGTGTCTAACCACTCTCCACGTACTGTGCTGAACCAACAAATAGTCCATTTCTATGGATTTCATGCAAAATCCCATTTTAATTGCTCAAGCAATGTATTCAATTTATTCATCGTCTCTTTATCTAATTCTTTATCATTATCAAAGACACGAGCAAACGATAATAATAATTTACGTTCAGCATCCTTTTTTCCTTGCATATTAATGCGGACTTCTTTTTTGGATAAATCTGCCAAATCCCGTAAATCTCTGCATTCATCCACGTCTAAATCAAAAAAATGACATAATAAGTTAAATATTCTACCTGGTACATTTTTGTTACCATTTTCTATAGCAGACAAAAAAGCAACAGAAATTCCCAAAGCCTTTGCGACATCAGCTTGAGTGACTTCCTTATCAATTCGTCGTTCTCTAACAGATTTACCAAACGGAGTTAATTTACTCATAGTGCCTCTTCAAATTAACGAATTAGTCTAAACGTTTGGGTGCAGGTGGCAAACCTGCCCCCGCTGGAGTTAATAAACTGGCGTTAGTTTGAGATGGGTCCATGTGGTGTTGGTACGTTAGGACTGTCGGCGGTTTTGCGATTTTGTTGTGCCATCCCCATCTTTAATTGCTCAAGCGTAGCCTTACTTTGCTCTGGCGACAAAGCGCGAATCATGTCGATCAACTTCACAATGTTTTCATCCCTAGGCGGCTTGATTTGCTCTTCAAAATGCACGTTGAATTTAAACGTTTGACCGCATTCTTCGCATTCAGCACGCCCTTGTCTCAATTTGTCAGTGACCTGCTCAGAGGTTAAAACAACGGCCTTGCCTCCGCAATTGCATCGTATTCTCATTCCACTGTCTCCTTTTCAGGTTGTTTAAATGAAATCGGACTGCCATTCACATAATCGTTGAGTTTTTCAAAAACCATTTGCAATGGACGGATTTCTCCGTCGTAGTTCAATTTGACGATCTTGTCTAAATCACCACTACCTAAGCTTTCGGGCATCACGCCTGCCAATTCAGTGTGAAGACCCCAGGCGCTCAATATATCGTTGCGACTGGCGTCCTTCACTTTATCCCAGTCGGCCTGGGTTTTCATTTCTCCAACGGGGATCAAAGTGAGGGCTTTATCGGCATTGCCATTGGCGGGGATGTTAATATACATACTTCTAAAATTCCCGGCCCCTTTTGAATTGTGAATTTGTTCTTTGATGCGATTTTCGTCTTCCTCGCGTAATCTCGGATCCATTGTCATTAAGATGTAACCCATATGGGCACCATTTCGATAGTATTTGCGGCGAAACAGGGTGGCATCTTCATTGAGCAGGATGCTGTTGATAGCCCCAAACCACGGCGGGATACCGTATATTTGTTGGCTCAAATCGTATTCAAATAAATGCACGACTTCGCCTGGTTTGAATCGAATCAGGTTCCCAAACGTATCCAGAATACCGAATTGATAATGAGGGCGGCGGCGCATCCGCACGGCGGGTAAGTGAGTATATTTGATCACCTGCCCTAGTGCGTTGCGTTGAACCTGGAAATAGCAATTACCCAAAAACAGATAATCCAGTGCTGCACGGGTCAAATCGTCACTGTTTAATACGTTATTTTTAATGAAATCTCGGATAAGTAAATTTTTCTTGAAATGCCCCGCCCGCCCGTGGTGTGGATTGGCCTTGGATATTTGAGCTAATCCTGTTTGACTCACAGGGGGGAGGTAATAATCGTCGTCGTGAAGGAAAATCCCTAGGTAATTGGCAGGATTACTGGCTAGAACGCTCTCAGGCTCCCCAAACGGGATCAGCGTTATATCGTCAACAGGCGGGGCAGCGTTCTCGGTGTTGACCTGAGTGGAGTAACGAGCGTCTTGAGGAAACATCCCGTTCGATACGCCGCCATTCGCTAATCGTTTATTCATTAATTGTCTCGTTTACATTTTTACTCAATATCAATTAGAGGTAGTGATTTCCCAGCGTTACCGTCCGTTGAATCGCTCAGATACAAACACATACCGTCATTTAGCCAGAAGTGGGATACTAAACCGCCTCCATGCAGCGTTTTTACGCTAGGCCGCAATGTGGGCTGGCTAATATCGCCGTTCCACGTCCAGAAATTTGATTTATCCCGGCTCCCTGACTGCATCACTGGCAATTCAATTGAATGTAAGTAGCCTTTAGGTCTAAACCTCAAAAATGTTACTCCGTCACGATTTAATAATTTAGATTTCATTAATTGTCTCGTTAATGCGCAAAAGAAACAGAACTGCTTCTTTGATGTTGGATAGCCATCGGTTCTTTAATGAACGTGTGCATTATCGCCCACGCCACGTCCCCATGACCCACTTCGTCACTTCGGTCTGATTTGTATACAATTTGACCGCTGTCTGTAGAGGTTTGTCGAACAGATAAAAACGCCAAAGCCACGTCAATCTCTTCAGCGTCATATTCAAACCGCCCTGAACTGATGACATCTAAGGCTTTTTCCACTAATCGGGTTTTCATTTCTGGGCTGTAAATAATCGGCGTGGCATTAGGAAAAACCTCCACCACGTTATCAAATACAAATACCCCTGGCCCTGATTTATCCACGCCTACGTAATTCACGTTGTATTTGTTCTGGTGCCAGCCAAGAATCACGTTGCACTGCTGTTGAGCAGTGGCGTTATTCATTGATGCCCGTTCTAATAGTTTAAACGTTTCAGCGGGGCTTGACGGTTCTGATACGGCGACAATTTCTGCTTTATCTCTATCGGAGCGGCTGGGATCGTAACCTACCAATACACCGTGATTTGCATAAGGACGTGCTTTGCTTTTATCAAAATACTGCCATTGATTTGAATCACTGGCACAGTTCAATAAATCGTCTAAATTAAATACGCTGTTGCTATCGTCAATGAATTCACATTCAAATAGGTTTCTAAACCGTTGCGGGGTGTATTTCGCCTCAAGATAACCAATATCAAATAGCGTGCATCCTTGCTCTTCAGCGTCATGAATCGTTACGATTTGCCGCCACGTTCTGTCACTTTCATCATAACGCCCATTCCGCAAGGCTTTGTGGCTCACGTCTAGTTTGACGTGTTCATTTTTCGGGCGGCCTTCGTTGCGTTTCTCACCAGAAAAATATTTGTACGCATCGTGACTAATCGTGCTAGGCGTGCTGAAACTGGTGGTGGTGTACGGAGTCTGCGAGGATATAGGGCTGGCTACCTCGTACAATTCGTCAAATTTTCTTGTCCACATCGACTCATCAAAATACAGATCGCCGTGCTCTGATTGCGCTGTAGCGCTATTAGTGCCTAGGAAAATCAACTGCGCACCACTGGGTTCTAAAACAATCGGATCACCTGTTAATTCAATCTCAAAATATTTCCGAGCCATTGCGATGATGTAGCCCCGGAAAATCAAAGCTTGACGGCGTGACGCAGAAAGAAAAATCTGGTTGTTTCCCGTCATGCACGCCTTTTCAAACGCCTCAAACGCAAAATAAAACGTGGCTCCAATTTGGCGACTTTTTAATATCCACCTATCTCTAATGTTCGGATCACGCCCGACTTCACGCCATTTTTTCTGGTAATCAAAGAAGAGATTTTTAGCCACCTCATCAAACATTTCTTGAGTCAGATGACTGACATCATTTTTCTTGGCTTTTTTGCGATTTTTTTGCTTTCCACGACCGCTAGGTGTTTCACCACCATTTTTTATATTTTCGGCTTTTTCGGCCTTGATGAGTAAATCACCGAGTATCTCTATCTCCCTCAACTGGCCTTCTGTTTTTTTATCTAAATCCACCAGCTTTAACAGTCGTTTAGTCGTGGCTATCGTGACTGTTTCATGGCTAAGATGAATATCCCATCTTTCTTTTTCACGCCATCTGTACAGGATGCGTGTATTGGGTAATTCCAACTTTTCCCTGATTTCATCCATGTCAAAGTGACTCAGGTATAAAAGTTTGGCCTCCCCTTTCAATTCCTCTGAATATCTCATTTTTCGATTAAAACATGGATTTAGTTTACCGTGTAAACCGGGTTTACTTCTTTTTTGTATAACTGTCTATATATAGCTAATTGTAGCATATATATATAAAAGTTTCTTAAAAAAACAATTTAATCATGTTTTACTGTACCCATACAAGCATTTAACAATTTCGGGTTTTCATTTTATGACAGAATTAGCAACGGATTGGATTGTAGTGGGCACAGCAGGCGCTACTGCTGATGGGCGCAATATTCCAGAGGACTGGATTGATGAGGCTGTTGAGATTTACAGCGTGAACGAATATCCCGCGCTGATTTGGCCATTTCATGAACGCTGGTTCGACATGGGCAAAGTGCTCGAAATTCGAGCAGATAACGACGATAAAGGCCGTCGTGTGATGTTGGCCCGATTGGAGCCAGATTCGTATCTGATTGATATGAGCAAAAGTGGAACCTTTTACTCCTCTATGGAATTTTCAGAGAAGAATTTTGCAGGTACGGGTAAACGTGCGCTTGTGGGGTTGGGGGTGACAAATGAACCCGCCTCGTTAGGCGTTGAACAACTCAAGTTTTCTAAACAAGAAAATCCAATACTGCCTGCTAATTGGCAAGCCATAGAATCATTTGGATTTAAAGAAAATGCTGAAGAAAAAGCGCCTAATTGGTTTGCAGGTTGGGCAGCAGCTTTTAAACATAAAGAGCAGGATGATGACACGATGAATAAGGATGACAAAGCGGAGATAGTTGCCGCTATTGGAGCCGACATTTCCAAGGCTTTTAAACAACTAGAAGAGACTCTGAATGAAAAATTTGGAGTTAAATATAAAGAATCGCCACCCAATGAACCCAAGCCGAAAGTTGATGAAGTGCAAGAACCTGAACTGGATAAACAGTTCGAGGCATTGACAGAACAATTCGCTGCATTAACCGAACAATTCAATACGCTGAAAAGCACACCCCTGCCAGGAACAGATGTTCCTGAAAATGCGGGTGATGTTAATGAAGAGGTGTACACCTAATGACTCAGCACTACCAAACTCAATTCGATAAAAAAATGGCAGGGGTGATTTCTAAAGTTTCTGTTGCCTACGGGGTTTCCCCGGCGATGGTTCGAGAGCAATTCGCAGTGTCCCCACAAATGGATGTCCGCCTTAATCTTGACATCGCTAATCGGCACGCTTTTCTAAAAATGTGCAACGTGATAGCCCGTAGAGACCAAACGGGCGGCTCATTTCTGATCGGTGGGCATGGGCGCAACACCAAAACTAATAATACTGCTGCGGGTGATGCGCGTCGCCCCGGAAATCCGTTGGACTGGCGTGAAAATCTGTATCAAATGTACAAAGCGCACAGCGATTTCAAAATTCATGATGACCTAAAATACGAGTGGTCTCAATTCCCTAATTTCGAGCAAATGTACCGCCAAGCGTTTCAGACTGGTATCGCAAATGACCGCGTGATGATTGGTTGGCACGGCACCAGCTATGAGGTGACTTCTGACCTCACTACTCATCCCCTGATGCAGGATGTGAATGTCGGCTGGTTTCAGCAATTAAAAAATCGAGCGCCAGAGCATTTTATTACTGAAGGCAATAATCCCGGCGAAATCCGTATTGGCGTGGCTGCGGGTGACGATTACCCCAATTTGGATTTATTGATTCATGATTTACATAAATCAATACCCGTTCATAAAAGAACGGGATTGGTCGCTGTGGTGGGTTCTTCTATTCTGGCAGGTGCTCAAGGCCGATTATTTGAAACTCAGGGTGAAACCCCTACGGAAAAAGAAAAAATACTATCTAGTGGTGTGATTGGCACTTATGGCGGATTACCTACCATTGAAGCTGATTTCTTTCCTGAAAATGCTGTTATGGTCACTCGTTTGAAACGCCCTGGCGTAGTGATGTCAAATTTGTCTATCTACTATCAGGCTGGTAGTTGGAAGCGGCATATTGAATACAAACCTGAATTAGAAGCGGTGATTGATTGGAATAAACGGCATGAGTGCTACCACATTGAAGATTTAGAGGCCATTCGTGTTCTGCAAGCCGATACCGTGACCTTTACGGGTAGTGGATTGGTGATTGCGCCCACTGATGCCGATTACATTGACGGTCACTCATGAGTTTAGCTATTAAATGGCGGGACAAGATGAAGCGACAACGCCAAGAGATTGAAAATCAAGATGGTGTGGAGGCTATAGCGTCAGGCGTAAAAACAAACCGTCATGCGGCTATTAGCACATTGTCCTTGCAACTCGATTTGCGCCGTTTGAAATCACTTAATTCAATCACTCAAAAATCCGAGTTAAAAGGGACTTTATTGCTCAAGTATGAGGATGAAGTCAAGAAATGGCTCATTAGCGGAAAAGGACAGTCTGATTTTTTTATCTATTCAATGATTTGGTTGTTTGACACGCATCAATACGACAAAGGCATAGCCTACGCGGACATTGCGATTGAAAAGCATCAGATGATGCCTAAGCATTTCAAGCGGCGGGATATTCAAACGTTTGTTGCGGATGCGGTGTTTGAAGTGATGGACACTGAACATGGTGATGAGAACGCCTTCAATACTATTTTGGAGCGATTGAATGAACGTGTTTGGGAAGTTTATGAAGCGATTCTGTGCAAATATCTCAAACGTGTTGCTGACAAATATTATGCCGAGGAAAACTGGGCAGATGCCTTTGATGTTTACACCGAAGCGCAGCGGGTTTTCCCGTCGGGTGCCAAAGTCAAAACTCGTTTGGCGGAATTAGAGAAAAAGTTAGCCAAGATTAAAGAAACGCAGGAAACACCAGAAACGGATAATCCTGCATAAACGACGTAAACCGCGTCAATACCGACTCACTCACGAGCCAACAGCGCCATTCACTGATTTTGTGAATTATTTTATAAATCAGTGTTTTGGTGGCTGTTTTTACCAAGGGGAATGTTTTGAAGAAATACGCAGGGTTTTTACTAGGTTGGATTTCATCATTTTTAGCGGCAACATTTACAGAAGAATACCTCTACTCTGTATTTGTTAATGTTTTCACGTTAGAAGTGGTTGAAAATTTTGAAAAACTGATAGACGCTGTAGATAAAGAAGATGTTAGCGGTCAAGACAAGCGTCATTTAGTGGAAACTCGTTTAGAACAATTAAAAGACAGTTTATCTGACAGTTCAAAAGAAGCACTGGAAAGCGCAGGTATTTACATGGTGCGTTCATTGATTGAGTTTTTAGTGAATAAAAAGCAGAAAGAATAATGAATGAGACAGAAGAGATATTGAGAAAAATCTCAGTTGATATTGGAGAACTGAAAACTAGACAAGAAGCCTCTGAGCAAACACTGGAGAAATTAACCAAATTAATGGAAGTGGTGGTTAGATTGGAGATTCAGCAGAGTCTTTATAAAGACGATATTGCTGACCTTAAATCAAAAACTGACGCTATTGATAAAGAGTTTAAAAGAATCTTTAATACTGGGAAAGGCATTTGGATGGTCGCTTCCTTTCTCTGGGTGATATTTGGCGGGATGATTAGTGCAGTTGTATTCTGGTTTGTTTCTGAAGTGGTTGACATGCGTGACTCGCTAAAGACTGTCGAGCGCACAGAGATTCAAGCAACGGTTAAACCTGGTAAATAAATAATGCCCCTGACTGCACCACAATTTGACATCACAGAGGATGACTTCATTGTTTTAAACGATGATTTCTTTCCTTTTTTATCATTGAATAAATTCAAAACAATGATGCGGTTAGTGGATAACAATGATGAGCCTCTGTTGTTCGCTATTCAATCAAGCATGTTTGAGGCGAATAGAGAATTAAGTTCTTGGGTGTGTCAGCAGGTTCGTTTAGGTTATTTTCTTTTAACTGAGGTGCCTAGTCCCAGTGATAATCAAAGCCTAGCCGCATTGTATGAAAATGCGGTATTTAGTGGTGCTAAGGCCATGATTATTGATAGTTATCGCACTCAAGACACCACTGGCTCAGGGCATAATCGAGCCGATAGCTTAGACCTGCAATCTGATATGTATTACTCAGTTAAACGCAGAAACCTGAGAATGATGCAGAACAAACCATTCATTGCCTGCGAATTGATATGAATGAGAAAATCACTGATGTTTTAAAGGATTTTGTCATCAGTAGCGGATTAACCCGTCAAGAATTAGTGCAGGCATGGGCCGATAGTGGAGCTATTGATACATCACATCTGCCTATAGAACAGGCCGAAGGCGAATCCATTATTCTTGACAATGAAATGTCTGTAACGTTGTTCATTGAATCGTTGCCGCTAGAACGTGTTGATATGATGTTAGTGGTTTTAACTCGGTTTGCAGTGCATTTCTCGAATGAATCCGCTTTTGAATGGGAGGCACCTGCATTAGATAAAGCGGATTGTCAGTTTCTTGCTACGTTTGATTTAACTGACAGGATGAAGGTCACTAAAACCGACGGTAAATTGACTATCTCTTATTGCAATCCGTCGTTAGAAGAGGCCATTCCTGACGCGTTCGGTAGACCTGATGAGTGATGGATTTGATGAAGTCAACAAGGCGCTAAATGAATTAATGGCTAGTATGCGCCCTGGTGAGCGAAAGAAGGCCATCCGCAAAGCATTAACTTATCTGAATAAAGAAAACAAGAAGCGCATCACGGCGCAAAAGAATGTTGATGGCTCCACCTATAAAGTACGCAAGCAAAGTGTCAATGTTGGTAAAACTAGAGTTTTATACAGAACCCACAGCGGTGAAGAACAATCGTATGTGGGGACGCTGAAAACCAGTAGACGTTCTAATTCAGTGAAACTGGTGTTTGATGATGGAGGCTCTATCAATTTAAGCAAAGACGGCATTATCAGTAAAAAGAAAGTCAGAGCCAATAAGAAGAAAATGCTGACAGGCTTTAGAAAATTTATTCAATTGAAAATGTTTGGTGCCAATAAGGGTGTTCTTAATATTAAAAAAGGGGCTTCACCCTTAGCCAGGGCGCATCATTTCGGTGAGCGATTAAAGTCGGGTGCCGATTTACCCGCCCGTCAACTATTGGGCATGTCAAAAGAACAACGGCTTAAAGCGATTCAAATCATGCTGGGTGAAGGGTGAAGAATGAGAGCTACAGCGAAAGAAAAACAGGCTCAAAGTGATTTGAAACGCAGATTTAATAATGAATATCTTGAAGGCGTTGTTTTCGCTTACGACGCAGAGAGCAAGCGATACCGCGTGCGCACCGATGCGGGGATTGAAACGGATTGGTGCAGAACTTTTCATCACGTCGGTTTGCAGGGTGCAGCATCTATTAATGCCCCCGATCAGCGAGTGACTGTGTTACAGCCTAAAGGCGATGACGAAAACGGAATTATTATGGGTATCTTGACCGATTCAGAGCACAACAGAACATGAAAACATTAGCTCAATTAATAGTTTATGCGATACCTCCTGTAGGGCTTGGTGTGGGGACTGGTTCCCCACGCCCTTTTTTTCCGTCTCGCACACTGAATGAATTAATGGGCGCCAGCAAGGTGGATGGCTCTGCCATTTATGGCGTGGCTTTCTTGGCTCAGGCGATGGGCTACGCCATAACAACACCTAAAAATCAACTGGTGATGCGCCGCACTTTTGGCTCTGGGTTGCCTGACGTATTAGGTCGTAATCTGGATGAAAACACGCTATTGCTGATGTACACGATCATAGCTAAATCGCTCGCACCGCTGTCTGATTGGTTTGAATTAAGCCGCGTGCAAATGCTCGCTGGCGACGATTTAAACCGCCCTGTGCTGTCTGTAGCAGGCTCATCCGTCGGTCACGGCGTGCTGGCGAATATTGAATTATGAAGGCTTTCGCTGCGTTAAACCTCGCACAATTAGAACCGCCCACGGCGGTGACAGTAGTCGATTTTGAGGCGCATTGGGAGGCTCTAAAAACCCTGATTAACGGGCAATTTCCGTTAATGCTGGATGAGAATCTTCAACCTGTATTTGACTCCCCAGAATGGGTGGCTACCGAGAACGGTAATTTTTGGTCGTATGCAGCCGATTCTCACGAAGGACGATACGCCCTGAATTTACCTGTTGATCCGGTGCCACGAGCGTTAATGGTGAAAGCTTATCTGGATATTTTGGCACAGCAGCAATTGAACGAATTGGTTTTAGCGGTTTTGCCTGCCTACGCAACGGGCGCAAACCTCGATCATGTGGCGCTACGTTACGGAGTGCAGCGTTTAGTGGTGACACCCGCGACAGACGATGCGGACGCGGTGTATGAGGATGATGAAAGCTTGCGTCGCCGGATGTTAATTTCACCAGAGGGCGACAGCGCCGGGGGTTCCGAGGGCTGGTATCTGTCTCACGTATTGAGCGCTGATTCACGGGTTAAAGATGCCGTGGTCACATCGCCAAACCCAACGGAAATATTGATTACCGTGCTGTCTACTGAAGGTAACGGCACGGCTTCAGCGGAATTGCTGGGCATTGTTGAAACAGCCGTGAACGAACAGTACACACGGGTACTCGGTGATTTAATCACTGTGCAATCTGCTGAAATTATTGAATTCTCACTGGATGCCACCCTCACTTATTATCCGGTCACTGCACACGACGTGATCCTTCAAACGATTGACACCGAGTGGGCTAAATTCCGCAGCGACAGTGAAAAAATCGGGCACAGCATCACCCGCAGCGCTGTGGATTCAGTGCTGCATCAACAGGGCGTTTTTAACGTCGATATTGCCACGGTTTTACCTGTGGACATCGGGGCACTTCAAGCGCCATTTTGCACAGCACTAAACCTGACTGATGGCGGCGATAATGTCTAGTTTATTGCCGCACAACAGCAGTGATTTTGAACGGAATTTAGAGCAGGCATTGCAGGTTCAAGCAGCTCAATTTGATCCCGATATTATCCGCACTATTCACGACCCTAACGAATGCCCGGTGGAGTTTTTACCGTGGTTAGCTTTTGCTGAGAATGTGGACGCATGGAACGATGCGTGGCCTGAAGATGTAAAACGCTCTGTCATTGCTAACACCGCCGTGCTGCATCGACATAAAGGCACACGCGGTGGACTGATTGAGGCGTTGGCAGCGATTAATGTTGAGGTGCAGATTTCAGAGTGGTGGGAACAAACGCCACAGGGCACGCCAGGGACGTTTGAGTTGACACTGTTAGTCGGTGGCGTGTTGGTGCCAGAGGACGGCATTTTGATTGGAGAGGCGACATTGACAGAGGTGCGAAGGGTGATTGATACCAGTAAGCGTCATAGCCTTCATTACACGTTCAAAGCGGGGGTGAGCGCTGCTCCTACTGCGTTCTCACTGAATTGCACCGCCCAATTAGGGATTTTAATGACACTGGATGTCATCTTATGAGCCTCATTACACCCCGCATTACGGTATCAGGTGCAGCCCTGGCGACGGCCTATTTAGGCAATGGAGTAAAAATTGAGGCCAGCCACATCGGGTTTGGGAAAGGATTTCAGGCTATACCGCTGAACAATGACGGGTTCGCCACAGTAGACACTATGGCTCATGCAGTAGGGAGACTGCCTATTGCGTATGCGGAAAACATTTCCGGCACGCAAAAACGCATGTCGGTGGATGTTCAGGCATTAGGGGAAGAAGACGCCTTCAATCTATCAGAACTCACGTTAGAGGCTGCGGACGGGACTGTTATTGCTATTTATAGCGCAGTAGACACCGCATTAATGGCGGTCAATCCGTTGCTGGATAGCGCTGTTTTGAGCCTGAATTTAACGATTGCCTCATTACCAGAAGGCAGTCTTGAGATCGTACATTTAAACACGCCGTTATCGTTTCAGATCAGCCCGTCAATAGTGAATGACAACATGCCTTTAGCCACGCTTCAATTTATGGGATTAGGTGGATGATTACCTATTCAATCAACAGCACGACTGAAGGCACAAATGTCTGGCTGCCTGTCAATATCCAGATATCAACGGGTTATTGGGGCGTCGTTACGCTGTATTTCAGCAATTACGGCGTGGCAGACGCGGTAGTAGACGCGGCGGTATGCGCCAATGGCGACGCTCCCACAGACGCGGATTTGATAGCTCCACAAATGAGCCTGCCTGCACCAGGCAGCAATACCAATACAGGGGAAGTTAAAAGTTTTGGTTTATTGCCCGGTCAACGCTTGCATGTGCGGATGAATTTGGTAGATGTGAATTGTCATGCACAGGCTATTGCGCAGCCGATAACAGCAGGGGTGAGTAATGCTTGATTTTCCTAATCTTGCGGCGCCGCAGAGCGGTTTAAAGCGGCTGGCGGCGTTTGGTGTATCGGGAACGTTCATCGTCCCTGATAACGTTCACCTGGTGTATTTATCAGGCTGCGCAGGCGGATACGGCGGGGCACAATCGACACTGGAAACGGCCTATATCAACGGCTCTGCATCAAATTTTTATTCTAATATCCCAGTGTCCGTAACACCTGGTGAAAGCATTCCCGTGGTGATTGGACAAGGGGGCGTTATCTCAACAGATATAAACCCCGTTGCAGGCGGTCACACGTATTTTGGAGCACTGCCTCTACGAAATAATGTGTCGAATTATTTTATCGCGTCAAATTACAGCCGCAGTCATTCACGCAACGAGATGCATTACTACGGATACGGAGGCCACGGTTACAACTCGTTAGAAACCAGTGCCAGCGGAACAGCGGGTGGTAACGGCGTGCTGTTCATTACCGCTCCAACATCGTGAGAAATGAAAAATGCTTTTCGCAGAAATAGATGAACAAGGCAATGTTTTGTCGATTCAAGATTTGCCATTCAATGACCCGCCTAATGAATTCTTTATTGATGTTTCTACATTAGATTCACCTCCAAATACAGGAATGAAATATGTAGAGGGGGAATTTGTAGCCATCAAAGCAGATAAACTCATCATTTTAACCTATCGCCAATTTTGTCGGCTGATGGTGGAAAAGAGAATGCTGCAAATTTACACAGAATCCATGACCAACCCCATGATTCAAATGTGGCGTGATTACATTATGGCTTCACCTGAACATTTAGATGTCTCTGTTCCTGAGTTTGCAAAGGGATTGGATATGTTGATTCATTTAGAGTCTGTTGATTTTAATGCAACGGATAAAGAAACTATCTTAGCTGGAAACCCACTGGAGAAATAAACATGCCTTCATCTTACAATGTTGTCAACGGTCGCCCTTACATTAACGGCGTTGCGTACGTTACCGTCACTGATGCAGAAGCCCCCGCCAAAAAAATCACAGGCTATCGCCAGGGTGTGGTTGTAGTGGTCGGGACGGCTGAAAATGCGGTACCTGCTAGCTACCCACTGGACACCCCTGTGTTAATCACAGGCACACCCGCTGAAGTGGCGGACATTGGCGACGTGGGCATGTTGAAAATATTCGCTGACACGGCGTTTACCAACGGCCATCGACAAACCGTTGCGTTTGTTCGCGTCGCTGAAGGCGTAGACGATGCGGCAACGATTGACAATATTGTGGGCGGTGTGGATGTTGACAATCTCCCGTTAGGGTTAGAAGTGCTCAAGTCGATGGCATCCACCACCGGGGTGGAACCGGGCATTGTGATTGTGCCCCACTTCAGCACTGAAGCGGCTGTGCAGGCTAAATTGCAAACGTTGTTGCCGATTATTCACGCGATTGGATTTGTAGACACTGTGCAAGGTGATGCCAGCGAAACCGCAGACAATCTGCGCACCGCAGCGACGGCTTTAAACGATAAACGCCTCACTATGGTTTATCCCAACGCAAAAACCGATGTGGACGCATCGGCATGGACACCAGGCAGCATCTTCGCGGCATTAGCAGAATCCAAAACCGCTCCACACGTCAGCAGTAGCAATACGCCTCTACCGGATATTGTGGCGTTGAGTCAACCTGTCGATTATCAGAGCGACGCTTCAACAGCGATGGCTAACCAGATCAACGAAAAGGGGGTCGCCACATTCGTCAATTACGGCGGCACTTACCGTCTGTGGGGTATTCGCTGTACCGCCACAGATGCGGCTGATCAAAATCGCCATTGGGTACGCATTAACGACAAAATCCGTAATGGCGCACTCGATATTATGATGCAGCGTCACGGAGCCAATATTGACGCTGATTTCGCCAACTACGCCCTGGCACGGATGCAAAGCTTGCTGCTCAATATGATCGACAATAAAGAAATCACGGGTGGCACTGCCTGGTTAGACGGAGAAGTGAACACGGCGAAAATGTGGCTGCAAGGGAAATTTACCGTCGATCATGATTTCGGGCGTTATGGCTCTGGTGAACAGGTGTTTATTATTGGTCGAGTCAACGACACCTATTACGACGATATTGCAAACCAAGCGGTAGGAGCCTAATCATGCCAGACATTAATCTAGTCAATAGAATCACTGTGAATGGGGATCGAGTTACACCCAATCACTTGCACATTAAACCGCCTAAAGTCGAGTTCAAAAAAGAAACAGATGATAGCGGGCTTATTGAAATTGAAATGACCACAAAAATCACCGCACTTAAGCCTGAAATCACAGTCAATGGATTTCCCGGCGGCGTATTGGGGTTTGTCACGTTCTGCGCAGGCACCGGTAATGAACCGATTATTGAATGCTGGAGTGATTATAAAACCAACGGGCAATGCACAACGAAAACCCGTTACATTTTACTGCAAGTACAAATTTTAGGGTCTGACACGCCAGATACCTCTACAGGTAAAGTTGAAAAACAAACACTGCAATTAGGCAACGTCATTCGCTATAAAGAAGTGATTGATGGAGAAGAGTTGTATGATATTCGTCCTTTAGAGCAGGTTGCTTTAATCAATGGTGTCAGCGTCCTAGGGAATTAATTATGCCAGTAAAGAAAAAAATTAAAGATGAAGTTGGGGTTGGGGTTGGGGTTGACGCGATCAACTCTGAAACCGTAACACTCCAAAAGCCGATCACGGTCAATGGCAAGAAACAATCTGAGGTCACCATCAATCGCCCCACGGCATTAGAAATGACTTTGTTTAGAATGACCGATTTGCTTGAAACAAAAACGAGCGTTTGTCTAGGAATGGCTGTCGCTTGCGGTCAGTTTAAAGACGGTTCACCATTACCTAAGGATGTGGTGGAAAAAATCGACTTATTAGATGTTTTTCCGCTATCTGCATCCGTCATTTCATTTCTGCATCAACCCAATTTAAAACAAAACCCTGGCAATGAACCCATTAAGTTGCACAAGCCGATTTCAGTTGATGGAAAAACGCACACGGCGGTAAAAATTAATCGCCCCACAGCGCTCAATCTGATGGATTTTAGCTTGCCAGATTTACTGTATGGCGATATTGGTGAAGTGATTCGATTGGTCGGTGTTTGCGGTCATTTTGCGGACGGTACCGCTTTACCTGCTGATTTTATTATGAAAATTGATTGCCTAGATGTGGTACCGCTAGGGAGCATGATCCAATATTTTTTGCAAGGGACGGACTTGGCGAATGGAACGCCGAAAACATCAACATCCGAGAAATTATCGGAGAAATCCTCACCGCCTTTGGACAATACCCACCAAACTTCGAGCGACTCTACATTGGAGAGTTAATGGAATGGCGGAATACCGCCATCCGTTTGCATTACAAAATGAAGCATTTGGTTAATGTTGATTAAACCCGTCATGAGATATGCAACGTTTGTAATAGGGAGGCGGCGCTGCGCAGTGTAACCACACCTGGTTGACAAACAGACCAGGCCTCCGAAGAGGCACTACACAGGCCGCCATAAATTGGACGCAACTTTCTTGCGATTTACGGCAGGTACAAACAGCGTTTGTCAATTTCCAGAGGTGGTTACTCTCTGACCACAGCTTGCGCCGTGGCTAGTCAAGAATAAAGCCTTACTAAAAATATCTCAAGTGGAACCCAGGTGGACAACAGTCGCTCTATAGACATTCTGATTAATGCTCGCACTAATTCAAGCTATCAAGGCGAAATTAATCGAGTTTCAGGTGATCTTAAAACCCTGAGACGGCAATCGTTAAAGACGCTCAAAAGCTTCGCTAAAACCGGATTGGCGGCGGGCGGATTATCGGCTGCGCTCGGCTCCGGTGCTCTGATCGCCTACGGCAAGGAAGCGCTTGAGGCTGCGAAAAGTGCCGACTCTCTCGCTACGGCTGTGGGCGTGTCCCGTCAATCACTTCAGGAATGGCAATATGCTGGAAAACGTGTTGGGTTAGAAGCCGACGGCGTTGCCGACATTCTTAAAGACGTTGGCGACAAAATGGGCGATCTCGCTATCACGGATGGCGGGGCGGCTATTGATGTTTTCGAGAAATTAAACCTCGATATTAATCAATTCAAACAATTATCCCCCGATGAGGCATTACTCAAAATGGCCTCAGCGATGGATTCGGCCTCGCTCACTCAAAACGAAAAAACATTTCTCTTTGAATCGTTAGGCAGCGATTTAACCCTCCTAGAACCGCTACTTCGCAACAATGCTGAAAAATTGCGTGAGCTACGCAATGAAGCCAAAAGCAGCGGCGCCGTCCTTAATAATATTGAATTTGATCGCCTTAAACAGGCGAATATCGCATTAGATCGCCTTGCTGGGCAAATGCAGGGGTTGGGCAATCAGTCTGCACAGACGATGGCTCATTTAGCTGAGTCTCTGGATATTAGCGCAGGGATTGAGGCGATTAGAAGTGGCTGGCAAACATTTAATAACGATTTACGCGAAGGCGTTTACGATATAGGCAACTATAGGGGCGCTACAGAGGGATTGACGCTGGCTATCACGGCGGTAGCAGTACACGGATTAGCCCCGTTAGCCACCCAGTTTGCAGCCACTACCGCAGCCTCAGTAAAAAACAGTATTGCCACACTGAAAGCCGCTGCCGCTTCTCGAACAGCAGCAGCGGCGGATACTGCACGGGCGGCAACACAAGCCCGTGCTAACGCACTGGTGACAGCGGCGACCTTAAATGAAGCCAAGGCACACCGGGCTAATGTCGCTCAGATGGGGATTTATGGCCCAGCACGGGCGGCGGCTGAACGTCAAGTGACAGCGGCGGCGGCGGCTCATGCCCTGGCGACAAACAGTGTCACCCTCGCTGAAGGCCGAGCGGCGGCGGCGATGAGAGCGACCACTGCACAGGCTCGGATTCAAGCGGTGGCGATGAAAGCCACTGCGGGGGCTGCACGACTGGCTAGTGGTGCGCTAGCGCTGGTGGGTGGCCCTGTTGGGGCTGCTGTGTTGGCAGGCGTAGCCGCGTGGCAACTGTATCACTCTGAGTTGCTAGAGGTTCGCGTCGCTGGCATTGTTATGACGCAAGGCTTGCTAGAAGGATTTGAAAACCTCAAATTTGGAGTAGGGGCAGCTTGGGCGGCTATCAGGGAAACCGGGCAAACCGTTTTCAGCGTGATAGCCAATGTCGGCCTGAATGCCTACGAAAATTTAGCCAACGGAGTTGCCTTTGTTCCAGCGGCGTTTGAGGTGGCTAGTAGCACTATAAAAAGCGCCTGGGCTGGCATGATGGGCTGGTTGACCTCTAAATTTTCTGCGTTTTTAGAAAAAGTGGCGGGCGGCATGTCGCGTCTCGATTTCTTGGGTAAACCTGTTATTGAGGCGCAAGTTAAGGTTAATAATTTAGCCACCTCGATGCGATCTTTCAGCCTTCGAATGAAGGACAGCGCTCAAAACGGGGTGACATTTACCGAAGCCCTGGCGAATCAAAAAACCAATTTAACGGCTAACGTAGCGGCGCTGCGAGACGCTATTCCAGCGACAGGGGATTTTACGGCTGCGCAGGATAAATTGCTGCAAACCCGTGACAAAAATATCGCCTCGATTCGCAAAATCACAGGTGAAATGGTCGATGACGCGGGGGCAAAAGCTGCTAATAAAGAAAAAACTGATGAACTCGCTAAAGCGATGGCGGGATTAGCCTCTGCCACTGAAACAACCACGGAAACAACCACTGAAGGCAGCAAGGCCCGCGAACACGCCCTAGATGTTTTGCGGGACGCTCAAGAGGCACTGAAATACGAAACTATTCTCCGAGATGAGGGGGAAGAGGCGGCTCGCAAATATGAGTTACAGCTCGATAAATTAACCGAGACTGAAGCCAAGGAAGTCATTCGGCTTGAAGCGCAGACCGAGGCGATTCAAGAGCAGAACGCGGCACGTAAAAAAGCTGAAGATCACATTAAAGACCTTCAGCAGGAATTAAAGATTCAAACCGTCCAATTAAACGAAGGGGCCGATGCTGCACGGGCACTAGAACTAGGGTTTGAGGGATATACCAACGCTCAATCAGCCAGCGTGATAGCGACTGAAAAACAGATTGAATCACTGGAAATGTGGGGGGACATTAACACCGAGATACACGACGGATTAACCGACGCGGTGACTCAATTTGTCACCACAGGCGAAGGGAAATTTAAAGATTTAGCGGACATCGCTAAAAATATTTTCAGCAAAATGGTCATTAATCCGGTGATTCAGGCGGTGATGTCGCCTATTTCAAGCAGCATCACATCAATGCTGATGCCAAGCGCAGCCAGTGCGGCTGGGGCGGGTGGCGGCATGGGCTTCAGTCCTATGAGCTTGCTATCTAATGCTAGCAGTCTGTCCGGTATAACAGGGATGGCGACTAACTACGGAGCCAGCCTACTGTCAGGCGCTGGCTCACAACAGGCGGCAATGTTAGCTGCTCAAACGGGCAGCTTTGGTACCGGAGGTGCCTTGTCCACGCTCAGTAGTGGCCAGTACGCCGCCATGCCCATGAACCCCATGTTATCAAGCGCTGCGGCTGGAATTGCAGGCTACGGATTAACCCAGAAATATGGTGCAGGAGCGGGGATTCTAGGGGGCGCACTCACGATGGGGGGGACGGCGGGTATATCATCAATGTTGGCGGGCGGAACATTTATGGCAGGTGCAGCCCCCGCTTTAATGAGTAATCCCGTGGGGTGGGCTGTTCTCGCCGCTGGCGTGTTAGCAGGCGCACTACTCAAAGATGACGATTCCCCGCGCGTTCATCTGGTGGGTGACAACAAACTTGCGCAAAACGACGGTCTGTATCATTCGTCTGATGCGGCTCAACTGTTTGGGGATTTTTTCCAAGAAGCGGGCAAGCAGCAACAAAATTTTTCATCTAATAACCCGTTTGGTTCACTGAATGCGGCGGCACATGGGACGCACGATATAGGTGATCCTGGCGACCAAATGCTGATCAATATGTTAGCCGCTGATGAGCGAATTGGTCAATCTATCGCTGCGTTTTCGGACACCGAAAGCATTGAGCGAATCAAGTCTGAATTTGCGGATTTTGAGCACACAGGGGTTGATTCGATTGAGGAAACGTTTCAAGCCCGTGTCAAAACGATGTCTGAAGCGATGCCTCCGATGTTGCGAAATCTGGTGGACTGGGACAGCGATACGCAATTAATTACCCAGCGTTTAGGTTATCTGGGGCTAGTCACCCACACCACAGCACCGTTACTCAATCGTTTTGGATTTGATTTAGGTGAAGTGGGGGCGCAAATCACGGCAAATGCAGTGGCTCTGACTGATTACGCAGGCGGCATCGATGCCCTGCAAGCCTCAATGAATTACTACTACCAAGAATTTTTCAGTGAAGAAGAAAAATCGCAGGCGGTGTATGCACGGGCGGGGGGTGAGGTACTGGCGTTCAATCAACTGCTAGGGCTATCTGGCGACAGCATAATTGACACACACCAGGAATTTCGAGCCTACATGGAGAGCCTTGATACCGACACTGAAGTGGGTCAACAGATGTTTGAGCAGGGACGTCGGGTGATGCAGTCGGTGGATATGTTGGCTGACACAGGAATGACGTTAGACGAAGTGCTGGCAAAATTGCCAGAGGATATGAAGGTTGTCGCTTTAGATGTGGCTGACAATAATGCGCTTATGTTGAATGAATTGAAAACCCAAAAAGAGGCGATGCAAGACACCATCAACGGGCTGATCAAAACTATCGCCGCCCTCACCGCATCGGCTCAATCAGCCGCAACGGACATCGCACAGGCCGCGTCTGATGTCGATGCTGTCACGTTCGATGCGCCGCTGTTGCTGGATGAATAAAATGAAATACGCACTCGGTCAAATCCTGTTTGATAGCGCCACGCACTTTCCTGGCAGTGTGGCTTCCAATATCCAATACGTTTGGGATACTCAAGAACACAAGCAGAAACCTGTAGGTAAGGGGGTGGGGCAACAAACCCTAACGTTGCAGGGCGTGGTTTTTGTTCACTGCAACAGGGGGAGCGCACTCAGTATTGTTCAGTCGCTACAATTGATGGGGGAGCAGATGAGCGCCGTATCACTGATGGCTTTAGAGTCCACGGGTGCAGGGGTACATTTAGGCGATTTTTGCATTACTGGCGTACAAGCGAATCAAGAAAAATTCGTCAACGGCAAACCGCTCAAAACCTCCTACACGCTGAATTTGTTGCGCAATGCGCCGATTGCCAGTAGTGGGCAATCCAATGCGTATCAGTCAAGCAGCGTCCCTACGTTCACCACAGCAAACCCGACCGCAAAAAAAACACCTGAACCTGAAACACCTGAACCTGAAACGCCTGAACCTGAAACGCCGAGCACAACGGGTAACGATTGGCTGTATGGCAATTCGGGGCGATCTTCTAACGTATCCTCAGAGCAATCGGCCTTTTGGCTGGGGAGGTACGCATGAGACACCGCACCACAGACGGCGACACGCTGGATTTAATCGTTGCCCTGTATTACACACCCACGGATGCGGCGCAAGCGTCCCATATCCTCACCGCTGTGCTTGAAGCAAATCCAGACACCTGTCAGACACCAACATTTGCGGCGGGTGTGTGGATAGAGTTACCTAACGTGACAATGCCCCAAGCCGAAAAAACCGGGGTAGACCTGTGGGATTGAGCCTAGGCTTTGACATCAACGGACGGGACAAAACGGCTGAATTAATGCCGTTTTTTAAACGCTTGGTGCTGATAGATGTGGACGGATTGAGCGCTGATCAACTGCAACTCACGCTGCACAACACGGCGTTAAATTTAGTGTTACCCACTCAAGGTGCAGTGATAAAACCGTTTGTGAACGACAGCTTGCTGGGGACTTTTAGTGTAGCCAATCACTCCGATGATCGCCGAGGATTTGTACATGTTCACGCCACTTCATTAATGAGCACTGAATTCAGCACACTGAAAAATCGCTCCTTTCACGAGCAAACACTAGGCAGCATCCTGTCCACCATCGCCAGCGATAACGGACTCAGCGCCGCCATATCAGCCCAGTTTTCAAGCCAATTTATTCAGCATATTAATCAAATCAATGAAAGTGATTCAAATCTGATCACGCGACTGGGCGTAGCATGGGGGGCTGTGGTGAAAATCACAGGTGATCACCTGGTGTTTACTGAAAGGAACGGTCAAACCGCGTCCGGTCGCAGCCTGCCTTTAATCACACACGAACTGAAACCGAGTGACAAAGTGTCGTTTTTTGCGGATGGCAAATTCACCCTCGTAACACACGGAAACCCGCAATACAAAGCGGGTTCCAAGGTGTCCATTGAAGAGAAAGATTTTTTAATCACTAAAGTGCGGCACGACATTCAGAGGGCTAGCTACCGCATGGATGTTTGGGGGATAGGTTGGCTCAGCATCTCGCAATAAGCGATCTAATTCGTTCAATCGCTCAATGACCTGATCCTTAGTCAAATTTAGATGAGTGACCCCATCCAGAATAGGCCATCCATCAACGTCGTAGTTTTTCCTGTACCGTTCGCCTTCATTCATAACATTCCCCCTCTGTTGTCTCTTCCTCCTTTAATCGCCTCGCTTTTTCTTGACTGAGACGCTCAACATCTCTGATTTGCTGTTCATCCTGGGGCAAAACCCATAATTCAATAGGTTTTAACCCAAGACTTCTCTTGTGTTCGCGCTCTTTGCGTTTTCTCTCTGCTGGTGTCACTGCCATTTAGATGGGTGTCCTATTTTAGGCGTTCGCCAGTAGAGAACGCATTTCTCCCGTAATCCGGAGCGGGTCTACAGTTAGAGACTATCTCCACATTCTCAACGGGGTAGACATAAAATATGCGCCCCTCTGTGCCGTATTTATAAATAAGTTCATCGGTCTCGTTTGTGACTCTCAGCACTGGCTGATGACATTTGTCTGAAGTTGATCTTCTGACGGTAAACATGTCACCAACCACCGCTTTCCTCTTTGAATAGAACGCATTGACCGAATCATTTATGTTATTCCGATAGTTAAAAAATAAAGTGTCCATTTACGCTTCTTCATATCCGATAGGACACCCATCAATCACACGTCGCCCCTCTCCGTTTGAGAGGCGTACTACAACATCGCCATTCTCTTTCGTTTTTTCTTCTACAACGGTAACTTCGATAAACACGTCAGCCTCACCCGTGAATGCGTCTACTGGATTAAATCTTTTACCTAAAATAGAGTCCATGATTGTGTCCTTGTTTGTTTAGTCAGTGAATAAGGGCGGGGTAATTACGTCAGTTAATAGAATAACTGAACAGATACGAACGGGTTGCTCTGGTTTCTAAAGGCGATTAATTGAGCATACCCCAGTCTCATAAACGCCTTCTTATGCGACTCATCCAATTCAAAGCACACGCCTTGTTGTGACACCCCAAAGAAAACAGGGAACGCCCTATTTATTTTTAATTTTATAGGCACGAGTAATTCTATAACTCGACTGTCTTCAAACAAATCACGGTTAAACGATTTATTTAATTCAATGGCTTTTTTCTGTGCGGCTAAAATGATTTTGTCATTTTTAGATTTCAATGCCGCAACCGCTTCGTCACGATTTTCATCTTGTTTCTTAATTAATTTTTCCGTTTTATCGTAAAACCGATAATGAGATTCATCCTCCATTAAATCTGACATGCGGTATTTCAAGCTATACCTGCTTTCATCCAAAACCTGTCCAATCCCTGATAGCCATTCGGCTACTTTAGAATCAATTGAATCTTGCGCAATGTTGAGTAATGCGGTCATGTCTTGTCTCCTGTTGTTTGTTTATTAACTTGAGATACAGTATAAGCCGTGACTAGTCACAATGCAATGCTGTACAAGAAATAATTCAAAAAAAGCCCTCTATGAATTACGCAACACGTCAGCCACCCGTAACAGGCTGTCGCATAACGCCGGGTTGCCATGCTGAGCAGCAAAGTCAGCCCCTTCATAAATCGGCAAAATATTTTTATTTTGACGCTCTAAAATTTTCATATACGCAATCAATTCCCGGCTATTAGGGAGCCTCATAGCAAGCGCCCCACAGCGGGGACAGCGACTATCAACAACCCCGTAATCGTTGGGCGTTAAATTTTCTCTAGCCATGTACGGGTGAATATTTCGACACCGTGAGCAGCGCACCAGGGTATTCCGTTCTAAACCTGTTAATTTACGAGTGATAGCCATATCATCCTCCAACGCCTTGGCGACGCTGATCATGCAAATGCCCTGCTCTGGATTGAGCGCCTAATTGACGATTTTTCCTTTCAGAAATAAAGCGGATTTCAGCGTGCTGCTCATGAAATAACCGCCAAGCAAGTCGATCAGCAGAGGTGATATTGTCAGGGATGACAGGATGCTGAACAAGAAAAGCATTGCGTAAGTCGCAATAGGGCACAACGTGCTCAGCACTGAGGTATTGAGTCGGTAACAGCCGACCGTTCTCTAGCCGAACACAACCCTCATTAAAAGTATGAGTTTCAATAAATTCACGCTTCAAACGCTTGATGCCACGGCGAATAACGTGGCGAAATCTCTGATTAATCAGCGCTAACTCTGCTGTGGTATAGGTGCCGAGCACGATGCTTTCATACACGGCAATTGAGTGGTGTGGTAACATTCATACACCTCATATGGTTATTGGTATGGGTAGGCGACGCTGTGATGTCCGGTCAAGAACTCTCGCAGCGTCGCCGCTTCACCTAATCGATCTCATCAATCGTTAATAACTCCACATCGTCGAAGTCACTAAGCTGTCCTTCTGCTTCCTCCCATGCCGTATCTTCATCATCAAATTCAATAGTGATCATATCTTGTGCTGTGTGCTGAAAATGCACCTCGAACATAGGCATACCTAATCCCCTAATTTAGATGGTTTACTGTGTTCACCAATAAAATTGGTAATCATTTCATTGACTAAGGATGTCATGGTCACATCCCTACCCTGCTCTGCACTCATCTGACGTGCTATGGCCTTAAGAGAATCCTTATTCCCTTTAGGTATTTCCACGATAAGCTGCACTCTCACTTATAATCCTCCTAGCCACTAACTATTAGTTGCTCATGTGATATAACTTCTAACAAAGTGTAGGCTCAAATGAGAAAAGATTCAAGACCATTCGAGAAAAAAGCGGTGGGTGACAGACTAGATTTAATTCGTGAAGATAAGCGCATGATTCAACAAGATTTTGCTGATGCAATAGGAGTATCGGTCAAAGCTATTCAGAATTACACCTACGGTTATCGAGATATAAGTGCAGTGGCGATCCACGGATTAATAGGTACGTTCGGGGTAAACATTAGATGGCTATTAACAGGTGAAGGGAGCATGTACACGGGAACACAGCACGACATCATTGAACGTTTACATCTACTCACCCCAGCACAGCAGCTAGAGATAAAAGCAGCGATGGAAGAAAAGCAGCGGCTCAACCAACTCAGCGAACAAGTGGCGGCGCTACAAGCCAAAATTGATGCGATAGATTAAGAAAAACCCATAAAAAAGGGGGAGCGAAGCCGCTCCCCCTTTTTTTCGCCAAAAATCCAGAAAAAATAAAAAAACCGCCTCAACAAGAAAAAAATGCCGGAAAAAAACTTCACTCCACTCCACGCCTGCCGAGTTTTATGACCTCTTTTTGGACAAACAGAGGATACACCGACATCAGCCTCTCAAACCAAGCCCCATGCGGGTTCTATCCCCCCTAATCCAAGGATTCCGCCAATGTCAAAAAAAAGCACTTTATGGGCCGTTTATTTTGATTTCCGAGGGTGAAAAAACTCGGTGAAAGATTCGGTGAAATTTTTCTTGAAAGGTTTAGACAGATTTAGACAGATTTGGACACATTCTGAAAGAAGGTGGTTTTTAAGTGATTGATTTACAAGGGCACAGGATAGAGCGCATCACTCCTAAGGGGAAGGTCACAGGTTCGATTCCTGTCCAGGGCACCAGTTTTCAAGCACTTATCTTATTTCCCTTCATCAGTTTCTCCTTCCTGTAGCGATTTTGTAGCGGTCATTTTTCGATTGACGGCTGCCTTGATATTGTCTGTTTGCAAATGAGCATAGCGTTCTGTGCTTTTAATGCTGCTATGTCCTAACAATTCTTTGATGATGTACAAGCTCTCGCCTCCCATCGCCATGTGCGAAGAAATATCATGACGTTGGTCATGGATGCGAAAATGAGGCAAGCCTGCTTTTTTTCGAGCCGTGTCAAAGCTGCGTTTAACGTCTTTAATGTTTTGGTTACTTTTGTTGGTGAAAACGTGAGAATTGGTCAGTTGATGCTTATTTTTAAATTGTAATAAAGCTTGAAAAGCATCCAATGCTAACGTATTGAGTGGAATCATACGCGGCTGGTCTGTCTTGGTACTACCTGTGGGCAAGTATACCCAGCCTTTTTGCAGGTCTACTCTGTCCCATGTAAGTTTGAGTATTTCTCCTTTTCTCATACCTGTTTCTAGCGCAATGATAATGAAATGCTGGAGCCAGGGCGCACGAGTATTTTCAACCGCCGCTGCGAGTAAACGTTGACGCTCTTCGGCTGAAAGCCACACAACACGCCCTGGTGGTTCTTTGAGTTTAGTGCCTTGGAATGGAGTATTGAGTGGAAAACCTAATTTATCGCTGGTGTGTTTAATGGCGCTAGACAGTAGGCCGCATTCTTTATTGATAGTGGCATTAGCCATATTTTGAGATTGACGACGTTTTTGGTATTGGAGGATATTTGCTTTTTGTAGGTCTTGAATGTTTGTTCCTTTGAAGAAAGTGAGTAAATGTTTGATGCTCGTTTTGTCTGTCCGGTGTGAAGGACGTTGAGCATGGTCTTGCAAAAAGGTTAATAGCACTTGCTCTACATAGATATCAGGTTGTTGACCACGCTGTGCTTTGCGGATGTTAAGCTGCATTTCATCTTCTAGGAGTTTGGCCTGGCGGTGGTCTGTGGTGCCAGAAGAGCGGCTAATTCGTTTGCCGCTTCCTGTGGGGTCTTGATAGGTAATCCACCAGTAAGGTGATTCTTTCTTTCTGAAGGGCATGGCGTTTGTTGTTCTCGTTGAGCTTCTGGGACGGCTTGTTGTGTGCTTTGGGCATAGCGCTGTAGGTCACTCACCAGTATTCGAGGTGTCCGGGTGCCAGCGGGATAAAAGGTGTTGTTTAACAAGCTTTGCTATCACTTGTCCATCTGAAAAGTCGAGCATTTTGCCTGCGGTGTCATAGGTCACACAAATTTTGTCCATGTTTAATCACCGTTTTTTGTCTAAGAAGTCGTGAGACACCTCTACATACCACACTCGGCCTTGACGCTGAGCGGGTAAATGACCCTGCTTGCAGCGGGTTTGTAAGGTGCGTAACGAAGGACGCGAAGGTAATGAAAAGCATTGCTGGTATTGCTTGAGAGTCATGAGTGTTTTAGACATGACAGGTGTCCTCTTTTATCCAGATGCCCGATAACCGAGCAGCTGACCTTTTGCACTTCGGTGTTCAGGTAGCTGTTTAATATGGTCTTCGCTCAGCACTTGCGTGCGAAGATATTGGCCCTCTTTGTCATATAAAGTGACGGCTCGTTTTGTAATGCTGTGAGGCGGTGGTTTGGGAGGGGGCTTATTATGGATAACCGATTCAGTGTGTTTGCACTTTGGATAGTGTGTGCAACCCCAGAAGGATTCACCCGCTTTATTTTGCCGTTGAACCATTGAAGCACCACAGGCTGAGCAGGGTTTTTCTAAGGTGTTTGTTTCGGTGACTTTTGTGGTTGTTTGGGTATCTTTTTCTATGGTGGCTGGTGAGATCGGCGTGTGGTGGTTGAAGTCACCTTGACGTTGAGCAGGGTTGATTTTGGGGGCTGGCGGTGTGGGTTCGCTGTAGTGTTGGTCTAGCCATTGGTTAATGATGTTGGGATGAAATAGGTAGTAGTTCATCCGATCAAACCCGTCTTTGGGATTTTTGTGAGTGCTAATGACTCCTTTTTCTTTGAGAAACTGCACTGATTTACGGATTTTTCCTGGCGATTTACAGGCTTTAAGCACACCTTCTATCAGTTGTTGTTCCGTTCTAGGAATATAGAGGTTAGGTTCGGGAAGATGGGCTTTTTGTCCGGTTTTTTCTAGGTAAGCAGCCAGTTGTTGATGCTGCTCTATATTGGCAAGATTGGTGTTATGCCAGCCTTCAAAGAAGCTTAGGAGCGCTGCGGTGGTGTGATCGCCTTCACAGTAGTCAAGTTGCCACTGATGAATCATCAGGTAGCTTCTTTGGGCAGGATGACGGACACAAGAGGTTTTCATAGCTTATTCGTCATTGGGTTAATTACGAATAAAATAAATAAGAGAGAAAAAGAAAGCAAAAACAGTAAACGTGACAATAAAAATATCTCTCTGAAATTCATCAGAAAAAAAAGGAACTCTCGCGCAAGGTTTAGATGAGGGTTCAGGTTTAACTTGTTTTAAATCCAATGAGACGACTGGCATTATCTGCATTGAACAAGATTCAGATGGTTTTAAGTCAGTCACTGAAAAATGTTTGTGAGTATTGTTACCATCGGACACATCGAGGACTATATTGATGTCGTAAGAGTCGGGATAATCTTCTAGCGCTTTTTTGAGTTGGGCGACGTTCATGCAGCCTGTTCCTCCAAAAATTGAATCATAGCCACTTGGAGACAATCTAGAGTAGCTAGAGTCAGAATACCTTCTTGAGATTTCATCCAAGCAGCGATATTGTTGAGCTTATCAACTGTCCAGACTTGACCATGCTCATCTTGGAATTGTTGACCGACATAGATGGTGGGTATGTTAGTATTGGTGTTGCACATGGCGTTGATTCTCCTTTAATCACGTAATGTGAAGTGCTTCTCCAGTTGTTCTAGAACTGGAGAAGTGCGAATAATAAAATTACCTATCAATTTTACTCGGTATCACCCATCCAATTAATACGGAAAGTTTAAGCAAAAATGACAACATTATTAGGTTTAGTACCATCGATATAACTCCAATATAAAGCATGATTAATTTTATATCGGGCACTTTTATAGGTATTGTCAACACAAAAACAAATAATTCAGTCAGAGAAAAACTTAGGAAAACAATAAACCCAAACTTCCACATTTCTTTATTTTTTATGATTTCATTTAACCTCATGTATTAATATCTCTCTAATTTCTTTCAATAAATCACAGCCTGCTCGGAAGTGCCCTTGTTGGCTGCGTGGACGTTCTTGGTAAGGTTTAGCTTTTTCTTCCCATTGCCCAATCAACACTGCTAGTTTATCCAGCAGTTGTCGGTCTTCATCAGGTAATTCACCTTTCAAATAAGCCTTGACTTCATCGACTCGTAAAATAGGAATTTTTACAGATTTAGTCGGTTCTCCATACAGTTTCTTCCTACCACCCCCACGATAGCCTCCACGTTTTTGTTTTTGGGTCAATAAATCGGGAGTCCTTTGAGCGGCTATGTCTTGAGCTTGCATGGTTAGCCTTCCTTTTCTATACAATGTTGACAAAGGAATGCATCAGTATCTGAGTACAAATGATGCGTCAATGTGCCGCAACGTGTGCAGAATATGAGTGTTTTATATATTTTGGGCAGTCTGGGCGATATGGGGTAATAAGGTACTTTAAAAGGACTTTGTGGTTTCTCATATGAGTAACTTTTATATGATAAAAAGGCTAATCTGAACAAAAAAACCATAAAAAATAATGACATCAATGGCGTAATGAAAAAAAGTGTTTCATCTAAATACTGTACCATTTGAGAGACAGAGGCTAGAGAGTCTGTTTCTTGAGATGTGAGTGGTTGACTCATGATATTTACTCGCTAGTTCAACACATCTTGCTTTAACGTTTGTTTAAGGTCTTCGAGAATCTGTGCGCCTTGGCCTCTGGGGGCGGATGTCCGACACTCTCCTAGCCAGCGGCGAAAGGTGGTGTTGACGGTGTAGGGGTTATAGCCACTCGCCAACGCCCAATCGCGTCGGGTCATATAGCCTTTCTTCCTTAGTAACCTATCCACTTGCGCTGCATCCATTTCTAATATCGCCTTATAATCAGAAGTAGTTCAGTTAAGTTCATTTGAGTTCAGTATATTAACCGTTTGGTTAATTATCAATAAGGATATTAGCCATATGACTAATTTTGTGGGCGTTCGACTAAAAGAGGAAAGAGAACGAATTGGTATAAATCAGAAGGGATTTGCAGAAAAAATAGGCGTAGTGACACAGACACAAGTGAAATATGAAAAAGACACAAGATCGCCAAATGGTGAATATTTTGCCAAAGCTGCAAAGTTAGGTATTGATGTGCAATACGTCATCACAGGCAAACGTGCCTTGCCTGACAAGAAATTGGAAGCCTTAGCAGGCTTATTAGAAGGGTTGAGTGAACAGCAGCGCCAAGAGATTTTGGCAAGTATTGAAGAAAAGAAACTCCTCAACAAGCTATTGAAGCAGGAACAAGACAAAGCAGCCAGTTAAAAGATTGTGCCAATAGATAACGCAGTTTGACCTTTAAAACGAAGGGTTGTTGTGTCATAACAAAGTTCACTTGAGTTCATTTTATTTAGTGGCTTGTGAAATAGGTTGTTACATTTTTATTCATGTCATGGAGAGAATCATGCGTTATTTATCGGTGAGTTTTTTGATGGGATTATTGGTCAATGCACAGGTGTATGCTGCTTATGGAGTGATAGATGACCCGTTAAATATGGGCAATATTATAGAAGGTACGCCCGGTGAAATTTGGTTGTATTATATTGGGCTGTGTGTCTGTAGTGGCCTGGCTGCGATAGTGTTTTATAGCAGTGCAAAAGCGGGAAAACTTACTCGAATCATAGAGTCTTTGGTATTAACGGCATTATTGGTGGCTCCAATGGGTAGCCTCTTGTTTGATGAGTTTCAACATAAATTAGACAATAATGCGATGAGTTATGAAACATCTCTATTCATTGCGTATTTAGGGGGCTTAGGATTGGTGGCATTGAGTTACTTTATACCTAGAATATTGTTAGGCTTCTTCACAAATGTGGAGACGGCTCAGGAAAAAAGACAGAAAGAGATTCAGGATACAATAGAAAAAAATAAAGTTAAAAAAACTCGTCAGTCAGCAACAGGTGTCCCGGAGAGTGTTAATGAGACAATTTAATGATGAAATGTGCGGTCTTTAAGGATAACTAAATATGAAAACATACATGGCATATTTTGTTGCTTTTTGGTTTCAAAACTGGGGAGGAAGGGTGTTTTTAGGTGCCCTTATATTACTAGCCATACCGCAGGATACATTGATAGAGAGTATAGTATTAGTCGCCTTACCTATGTTTTTAATCCCTTCTATCGTTATGGGTAGAGAGGAATATACAAGGGACGTAATAGAAACAGCAAAAAATGAAATGCGGGACGAGTGGCGAGAAAGTGGTATTCGTAATGAACCACCGCCTACTAGCCCAGCGCCACCCGCGCAGAGACAGAAGACGGCTGAAGAGGAAGCCTTTGATAGGCAATTTGGGAATAGGTAATTCTGCATGACGACATAGAGACCGCTTTTAAGCGGTTTTTTTTTGCGTGTGAATAAATGCCTGTCTTGGGTTTTAGCATTCGTCATTTTTGACGGATGTATCGTCAAAAACGGCTTAAGTGTGCGTCAAATATGAGAGATGCTCCGTCAAAAACGGTTTTTCATATAAAGAAGCTATTATTACCTTTATGATTACTGTCTAAAAATACAGACTATGCGATGGGTGTTTTTTGGAAATGTTGGTTTTTTAAGGAATCGCTCACGCGATGCTTAGGCAAGCGATGGCATCCGTCGCTGTCCGCGATAAAGCTTAGGAGGGGAATGAGAGTTGGGTTAAAAGACTCTTTAATAAGGTATGGAGGGAACAGATTGGAAAATAGTCAAGGGGTAGCGCAAAAGATAAGACAGTGAGTCTCTATAGAGGATACGTTTGTTTAAGTGACTTTTGCTATTGTTTGGGTCACTTTAACATTTAACTACGTTTTACTTCTTCAGGTAGGTAGGGATATTCATGGGTACGAATATGCCCCATGCAGACGGCAGTGGGTAGTCCGAGGCGTTGCCCAGTGTTGATGGCATTGCAGATACATTTTGAAATTGTGCCCAATTGGGCATAGCCGCAGCGGTAGCCGCCTGTATAGGTATAGAGCTGGTAGTGCGCATCGGTCATAAAATCAGGCACCGAATAGGCGATTCTTTCTTCTATAGATAATGCATACACCGTTCGGACAGCTTGTGTTTGAGGAGGGGCGGCTGTGTTGACAGAAGTATATGAGACAGGCTGTTTTGCGGGTGTCGGGGCTGCTGAGGGTTCTTCTTCTTGGGCAACGCTAGTGACTCTATTAACACCTCTCATGCCTAACCAGATGGCGATGATAATACCGCCAATAATCATCAACAGCGGAAACCACGGCAGATTTTTAGCACTGTAGGTGCTGGTGTGAATGCTGGAAGACTTAAATTTTGCTTGAGCTTCTTTGTCGTGTTTGAATTTGAGCTTTCTTCGTTGGCGCTCCCAATCTTTTTTGTCTTGGCCACTCAATTTACTGGTGGATTTCCAGCCGGGATATAGCGTGATAAGCGCATAACTCAGTCCGTAAGGTCTTGAGAGGTTGGCCCAACCTCGCACTTTTTCTCGAATGAAATGGCGAATGTCCATTTCTGACACGGTAGAGAGCACCAGGTAGTGACCTTTGTGGCGTAGCTCGGTAATAGCGCGGATGTAGTCGGGAAGGGCTTCGAGGGATTCAGCTCTCTTAAGCGACTGAAAGCCGTTTTTATCGGCTTCATCAATATAGATAATGGCGTTTTCTGGCAGTTCATGCCATTTTTGAGGGTCATCAAAAGCAGTGCCGAAGGTAGCGCCATCGAGACCGTGATGGAAAAATTGTGCTTCAGGATTCTGTTTCAGATATTGAGTAACCAGGCTAATCACTAGCGTGGTTTTGCCCGAACCTTGCCCGCCAGTGATTAACAGCGGGTTGAAGTTAATTAAGGTTTTGACGGTTTGTTGATTGCTGCCAAACATTAAGCAGACCTCTGGTTTAATATTTGATAATGCAGGTCATATTGATGAACGGGAACGGCGCATTGTATGTTGGGTGGGAGATTGCCAAATACGTGTAATTCGCAGGGGTTAATCTGTTTCATGAGGTTGTTCATTCCAGCCATGTAACCCGCTTGATGACCGCCCGCTATCGGATAAGAACCGATAGCCACTGCTGAGCCTGGGGCGATGTAGGCGTGGCTCCAGTCTGCGCTATAGGAATCCCAGCTGGCGACAGGCAGTACCGGCACTTCCAAAAGCTCGCGGTAAAGATGGCTTAACGCGGCGTTACGCCACTGATTGTAAAAATTGACCGCTGATGGCCAATCATCGTAGAGGCTAAAATCAAACCCGACCAGCCCCGCCAATTGCATACTTTGGAATCGCTTCGCATAGCGCATAGGATTATTCCAAATCGGGCTAAAGCGCTCATCATCAATGAAGAAATGCACCCAACGTCCGTGGGTGTGTCCTTGCTTATCAGCCCGCGCGGAGAATGGGAACACGTCCAGTTTGCCCAGCGCCGGGCAATGGTGTTGCAGATCGTCACCTAGCGCAGTCATGTATTGCCATGCGCTGCTGTTTAAACCGATCATCGTCTACCCCGCCCCAATACGCCTTTCATCTTGCCTAGATGGGCGGATGCCACAGCAGGGGATGAGGTGCCTAAATTCGTCCGCTGGAAAGGTTTATAGGCAGCTCCCCCTTTGCTGGCTTTATGGGTTGAGGCACCGCTATCTGATGTCCTACCCCGTCCTCCCATCATTTTTCCTTTTTATTCAGTTAGTTGTAGAGTATCTTGCAGTGTTGTAAATCTAATGTTTTCAATGTCTTGTGCCGGATTTAGCAGTGTTTTAATTTTAAAAGAAAAAAACCATTCGGTTCACTGCGGTTCGCTAGAGGGTTCAAGCGTGAAGGTTTTGAGTCCATGTCTACGGTTTCTTAGGTGGCTTCAGGTTTGCAATATCACATCTCAGCATTAAACTTTTGAGTCTGTTTTCAAAAGTTTAATGCTGAGATGCGCTATTGCCTGGGACATCATTCCGAATGGGCTTTGGCGCGTGCCACTTTGTAGGCCAGCACAGCCATATAGGCAGTGGTGATGATTTCGATGGCTTCTTGTGCTTGGATAGTGCGCAGCGCATAGATGGCCAATGGGCCTATATCGGCATAGATGGCGAACAGTTCGCCGAGCAGTCCATCGACGAGGTTGAGTGCTTTTTCGACAGCGTTGTAAGCGGCGACGGCAGCGGCTAGAGCGTGGTCTTTCATGTCTCTCGCGGTTTTCAGCATTTCTTCTAAGATACGGGTCATCATGAGTAGAGCACTCCGTTCATGTAGATTCTGGCGGCACGCCAATAGGCTGATGCCAGCACCATCAGACCGATGATTTCAAACAGTTTGCAGAGATTGTCTGTGGGGATAGGGTAGGTGCCAGGGGCAACGGTGCTGAGTTCAAAAGCCAGTGCAGGGCATTGGCCTGGTTTTACGCTGTATTCTGGTACTGTGAAAAGAGGGGTGTCTTCATCTTCTTTATCTTTTTCTTCTTCAAGGATGTCACAGACTTTGTTGTTGTCTTTATCGGTGCAGGATAAATTTTCTTCGATTTTTTCGAGAAAACCACAGAGTGAATCTTCCATATCTGGGTCTTTGTCACAACCGACATTTTCTTTAATGTCTTTTAGCAGTTTCTCTTCTTCTTCTGTCCATTCGACCAGTTTTTCTTGATGTTCTTCAATGGTTTTGAGACGTTTTTCAGTGTTTTTTATTTCTCCAATAATATCAGCAGTATTTTTTCTAATATCTCCTGTGTCTTTTTTGATGTCGTCAAGCGGCTTAAAGTATTCTTCAAGCTCATCAAAATTATCAACTTCTACCTTAATAATCTCATTGTTGACATGAACAAAACAGGGATTGTCTTTATCCCAGCCACATTGCCGTTTTTTCATGGCTTCGAGTACATCAGTGACTTCAAAAAAGTTGTCTACCCAAACATGTCTGTCTGGGTCGTCTGGTGGGTCGGGTCTGTCCTGGTTTTGTTGATTGTCGTTAATGTCATCACTTAAATCAGGATCATATTCTTCTGGGTCTTTAGGTTCTTCTTCACAACCAATGGGTTGAATATACAGTACATTTGTATCATTACAAAAACACAGACCGTCATAAGCATAAGAACCGTCAGGACAATTGGGGGTTTTGTTGTTGTCGTTAATGTCACTGTCGTAGGAATCGTGGATGTCTCTGGTCATGCCCTGTTGATTATCTTCAACACAGTAATCAGCGCCAGGGAAAGGGAGAGTGGTACCAGGGGGACATGAGCCAGAAGGAAGAGCATCAGGTGGAAGGATGCAGTCTTTACCCACTCGTTTAAATGGGCAGTTGGTAGAATTTGTAGGGGCTGCATTAACAGGGTCTTGCCAGCATTGATTACCAAAAGCATATATGGCAGCACCAGCAGCACCAGTTAAAACCATTGCTGGAGATGGTAAAGGACTTCTACCTCCAATAGGCGGTTTAGGATTTCCACGACCGATACCTTTACCACAAAGACCTCCAAAAAAACCAGTTAAAGCAGTGCAAGCTCCCTCTGCCATTGAAAATCCACATCTCTTTCCAAACTCCCAAAGCAGATCCCAATGATTGCAAATACAAGAGCGATACCTGGAGGTGCCTTCTATTTCTTGTGTCCAACCCACGCCCCAAGGACCAGCTTCTTCACAATCTTCTGGAGCAGGTTGTTGTGTTTCTTGAAAGGAGTCGTCTAAGCAAATACCACCTGTATAAGTACAATCACTTTGTGCGACGGGTGCCTCTTCTCCACATTTCATGGGAACGGTCTGAGCACCTGTACAGTTGACTGTACACATATTAAAACAGCCTTGAGGACTGCCAGATGAGGTTTGTAAAGAAAAATCGTTAGAACCTTGACCGACAGATTCACCTGATTTGCAGCGGTCTTTGCTGTAAATGCCTTCTAACAAATCTTGTTTTAGAGCATTACAGCCTGTACCTGATGGACCGGAATACTCTGTGCAAGCGGTGCAGTAGGAGGTTTGTTCTCCGTTTTTGTAGGGGAGTTGTTCTACGTTGGCGGGGACTACTGAGTGTTCTGATAAATCGCTAGGGAAACTAGCGTCGCTATGGGTATTTTTGCATTTGCAGATGCCTACACAAAAACCAGACAAAGGGTCTTCACACGGCATTTTTGGACAATTAAACCCTAACGGATACCCCGTAGGAACAGGGCGTGAACCGGGGGTTGACGATTGATTATACGTCGCTAGTACAATTTTATCGTTGTCCGGGTCTTTTATACAACCACGAGAAACTCCACTCGCCCACGATTTTGATGCATTATAGTTCTCGCACATCTCAAAGGCCTTTGCACAATCTAATATGCATTCTGCTGCAAACAAATGAGATTGAGATGTAGACAAAAACAAAATAAAGAATATTTTTTTTATCATTTCAGCATCAAATAAAAAATAAATAGAAACACTAAAGTATGTTCTAAATGTTGAATAATACTAGATATTGACTGAATGTCATTCAATTCAACGTCCCCAAAATGTTCTTTGTACCCACACACAACCGATAGCCACAGATTCAGCTAATAAAAGACCTGTGCCTAATATAAGAACAAACTCAAGTAATGCCATAAGATTGTAAAGAGGCCACACAGTGACCTCTCTCCATCAGATTAAGCAAAGAAAGTCGCTTTGACCCATTTAATACCCACTGCGATAGCAGCCAATAAAAATAGGGGTGTGGCCACTTCCAGCATGGCAGGACTAACACTACCACCAAAATAAGCAGCACCTGCTGAAGCGGAAGTCACTAAGCTTTTGCTGCCTTCGTCCGCTGCATAAGCAGAATTGAAAAACAGAGATAAAACTACTATCCCAGGTAACAAAAAAGAACGTACAGAAGAAAAACGAGATTTCAATGATTCTTTCTGTTGACGCTCGGACACTGTGTGTAGATGTTTGTCAAATTTAGACATTTTCATACCCTCAAAAATTAATGATTATTGAATAAGGTCATTTGGCGCATCAGTAGAACAATACGTCCTACCGCCCAAGCCGTAGATACTACTAAGGTAAATTCAGTCATTGATACGCCGGGCAATGGCTGATAATTCTCAATACCGATGTTTGAGGTACTGGGAAAAACAAGTGAAATCTTTTTATATTCGCAATCATTCCAATCTGTTGAACAATGATAAACATAGGTGTTTTCAGGCGTTGATTCAGCGACTGTGTAGTAATCAATTTGATTTTGTTTGGCAGGACAAGAGTCGGCACCATTCTTACATTGTTTAACGAGTGGCATGTTAATAGCCCATTAAAGAATAACGAAGATAGATTAAATAAAACAAAATAATCATAGAACCCATAAAAAAATAAAGCTTAAGTTCAGCAAAGAAAAGTTACCGATTTAAATTAATAAAATATTTTTTCAAATCAATAAAAATTGAAATCACCCAATAAGTTTTAAATAAGTCCATTTTGAAACTTACCCCCCGTATTACTTACCCCCCGTATTACTGAACGGGGGGTACAGCGAGCGGCGTATTATCCAGCCAGCGCGGGACAAGCCCTGTATCGCTGGCTGTGGCTGGATAAGCATTAAGCCGCTTTTTGGTCACTTTTGGACTCATTTTGTGGTTTGGGTAAGACAAAAGTCTTCTTAGTAAAACCTTCAAATTCTTTTTGTCCGGCATTGACGGGGTTAAAGGTGTCGAGGTAATCAACCGCATTATTTTGAAAGGTACGTTGTGATGCTGCGATATAAGCTAAAACAGGGATGTTTTTATCGGCAATAAGCTGGGCTGAAGTGTCGTAGTCCATGTAATAGTTTTGTGTGAGCAAACCTGAGAATTCATCAGAATGTTCTAATGAGAAAGGGTGAACACAATTGAGTTGAGCACCTTTTTCACCTTTTTTACTCGTCCAGTTGTTTGTACCTAGCGCTAACACTAAGTTATCAAAGTCTTCGTTTTGTTCTGGATGTGTGATTTTTTCAACAATGAGTTGTTGCCAGCTATTTTGTGTATTAGAAAAAACATGAGCATCCATCATAAATCGAGTCGGCATATTGCGTCGCCCAATAGAGGCATGTTTGTATTCTAATAATGCAAAAGCGGGAAAGACACGTTGTCGAATGAGGCTTAAGGCATTCATAGGATCAAATTGATACTTGAGTATCTCATAACCTAAAGATTGGCCTGTTGGCGCTGGAGGCTTAGGAGAGAGACAATGAATTTCTGCACTTTTTTGACCATCAAAACGTTCTTGATAAGTGAGCGATAATACAAAATAAGGGTGTTTGGGTAAGGCCATGGTGTTTTCCTTTAAGAAGTTTCAGCTTGTAGAAAGGTGTCAGGTAGTAGGCAACGTTTGGGTAACTTTTGTGGGTCGTCAGGTCGTAGCATGTTGACTATTTCAGTAGGTGTGAGCCCTTTTTTCTCAAAGACGTTAATGAGTCCTCCATAGGATTGTTTGCAAAAATAAACTAAGTGTTCAATGGCTACAACAGCTTCAGGGCTGTTCCAATTAAGTTTGAGAGGGTTGATTGAATGTCCCTCACCCGTAACATGAAAAGGCTGAGGAAGATGTTCGATTAAATTGGGATATAAACCGAGCAACAAATCATCCAGCCGATGTACTGCATCAAATGGAATCTCATAACCATTAGCTCTGAGTTCAAATTCAATACGAAACCAATCATTAAATTCAGAATTGGCTTGTTCTTGTCCGGTATCACCTAATTGATAATTTTTTTCATAAGCTCGGCAGCATTTAGCACCACCTCGTTTACCCACATAAATAGTAAATCCGCCTGATTTGACAAGACCTTCCATTGTGGAGGTTCTAGGTTCCATCGTGTAATAACGTGGAGAGCGTCCACCAGAATTGAAATAACCGAAGTTATAGAACTGGGTCACTTGTTCAAAGCTCAGTTCTCCTTCGTAGTAGTCGATGGCGACATCGAGGCGAGTGAGACGCGGGTTAAAGGCTTTAATGATGTGATGCACAACTGGGAAGTTGACACCCCGACAGCCAGCGCCAGACAAAGACAGATAAAATCCGGCGTTAAATACGTTGTCTTCTTTCTCGATTTGCTCGAGTGGGGTATAGGCAAAGAGACCCGCTTGCAGGGTTTGTTTTTGCGTATCAAAAGCGGAGCGCCGCAGATTGCCAGACAGTTGATAATTAAATAAGCCTGATTCGCGTCGAGTGAAGGATAGTTCAGTGATGCCGTTATCCAGCAGTGTATGCAGTAAAAAGTTTAAGAATTGTTCGGGCGAGCAGCCACCGATGCAGCCGTCATCATCTGCTGGAAAGGACACTGACCAATAATCAATTAATGCGCCGAATTTTGAAGCACTCATAAAAAAGCTATCTCAGTGATATTTAGACAGCCTTATTTAAGACGATATTTTTATATTTTTCAACTAAATCAATAAATTAGTTGCGTTAGGCTTCGCTTGTCTTCGTTAGGTTGCGTTAGGCTTCGCAAAGAGAAAGGAGAGGGTTTTTAAGTGCAATGGCAAGGAAAAAGAAAGATGGAGAGAAAGGGCATGATGCTGTAGCGATTTTGTAGCGGTGATGAATATAGCTATAAATAAAAATAGATATAAATAAACAACTTAAAAAATATGACTTTGAAATATGAATATATACACTGTTGTTTTATAAACTATTTTTTATACATAATAAGCCTCCTAAGGGGAAGGCCACAGGTTCGATTCCTGTCCAGGGCACCAGTTTTCAATGACTTCCCCCTTTCCTCCTCGTCCTCTAGCCCAGAGTGCAACGGTGGTAAATTTTCTGTTAACAGCCATTCTCAAGTTTTCTGTTTGAAGATGTGCATAACGTTCTGTGCTTTTAATGCTGCTATAGAGGAAATAAATCAGTTATACGATAGACCTGGCAGATACTGTGTCTCAGGTCAACCCCTTGTTGGACAGGACAGTTTTAAAATTAAGCGGTTTGAGGGCAAAAAGGTGTTTGATGCTTCAAAACACCCAAACAAATGTGAATGAGTTTGCGCATCGCCGTGCCCATAGCGCACATTTTACTGTGGCCTTTATTCAGCCACCGCTCATAAAGTGCTTTGACATCAGGGTGATGCCGACTGGCTGTGATGGCTGCAAAATACAGTGTTGCGCGTATAGAGGCTGGCTCCGTTTTCGATAAGCGACTGGGCTTTTTAACACTCAAACCTGATTCAGTAGCGATGGGAATAACGCCTAAATAAGCCGCTACTTGTGGCGCATTCTTAAAACGTTTAGTTTGAAATACAGGACGTCATACCGTGGACACCACTTCGCCTATCCTTTTGATTGACCGAAGTTACCCCCTGTCATGTTCTAAATATACCTGGAAAGAACTTGGCATGGATGAAACCCATCAATTATATTTGTATGGGCATCTTGATGATGCCTTCATTTGAAAATGAATCGTTCATCCGTGCTCAGTTTCCTGATCCGGATGATCCTAACATAACTGTACTATAGCAAGATTACATCAGTTGTTAAGACTGCCAGTCCTTCAAGGACTGGCAGTCTTGGGTTTAGCTCTATCGTAAGCCTATAAATGATATACTTTAGCTATATAGCGGTAGGATGGCTAGAGCAGAGCGAAACCCACCATTTCGGTGAGGGATGAAGATGGGTTTCGGCGCGATAAAGTTCATCGCCCAATTAAACATCATCATGCGCCTCTACCCATCCTACCTTGCTGAACTTTCAACCCACAAGCCTTTATCTGGTGCTCATTAAGTGAAACAAGGAGTGCAGAATGTTTATAAAGTTTATATTGTTAATGTATATTATTTTTCCCTTCATTTTCTCTATAAAAATTATAAAATGGAAAACTAAATCAGTATCAGCCTTATTCAGATTTTCAATGTTATATTTTTTTTATTGCTTATTCCAGGGTGGGATATTTTCTTGGGATATTTCTATATGCAGTATATAAATTCTACTGAAGCGGGAGAAATGTTTTTTTACCCTGTTCCAATCCATGTCCAAGGGTATTTTTTTAAGAAAATAAGCAGAAATAATAGAGAAGGTTATAATTCTGGTTGTACTGGTGATTGCTTAGATAAATTAAAAAACTTCAATTTCATTAAAATGGATATTGACAACGCTTACACCTTACGACATTTAGTTACTAAACCAGGCATATATCGGTTCTCAGTGGTAGAAGGCGATAATCCTCAATGTGCTTTGTTTTATTCATTAATAGAATCCGAATCTAATCTTCTGCGTAAAAACAAGTATCATTCAAGCGGGGCTCTTAGATTTAGTAAAAATAAACCAGGTTATTGTGTGGCACCGAAAAAAATAACTCAAGAAACTCTGGTAAGTGAATATGCTTATGAACAACACTCGTTTTCCAGAGTGAGTCCCTATTTTTTGAATATCATGAAATTTGAAACCTTAATTACAAACCTTAAAACTCAGAAAATTGTTGCACTGTTAAAAACCTATCATTTTCGTCCCTGGATATATGATGTTGATGCAACAACAGTTCATGAAGCTATAGCAAAATTATATCAGTTGTTAAGACTGCCAGTCCTTCAAAGACTGGCAGTCTTGGATTTGGCTCTATCGAAAGCCTATAAATGATGTACTTTAGCTATAGTCCATTTTTTGAAACTTTGTTTGGTAAATACCCTCGCTCTAGTATTTATACCATGCATGCTAAATTTCTTAAAAAAGTTATTGCCCCATCCAGTTTACCTTTATAGGAGAAAAAAATGAGTTTAACATCTAATAGAATAATAAATTATCATGATTATGCTTTATTATCTGAAATTGCTCAGGTATATGAAGATTTAAATCCTGAAATGAGCAATAGCTCTATAGGGCTATTTTATCATTCATGCGAATTCCCCATACATATTCATTTTAGAAAAATTAAATACTTTACCTAAACCAAAGCTTTCAAATTAACCACTATGGACTGAAAGTCCATAGTATATATATATTGCGGGCTGAAAGCCCTTAATCCGTGGACTCAACCACGGATTGAAATAATGAATCGCTACGCGATGCTAAATTATGAATAAAAGCTAAAGCCTTGCACTAAATGCATAGTTTTAACTAGCGATTAGGACAATAAAAGATTGGTGATGTACTAGGCAAAACCTAGGTTTTTTTGATCACAATGAAACGAGTGAGGTGGATAGATGAAAAGTTTGCTTTTAGTCGCACACGGTAGTCGCCGTGCGGCTTCAAATGATGAAGTGCGTGACTTAACTGAACAATTGCGCCAACAAGCACAAGGGCGTTATGCCCAAGTCAATTGTGCTTTTTTGGAACTGGCTGAGCCGTCCATTCCCGACGGCATTGAAGCTTGTATCCAGGCGGGTGCGCAGGAGATTACCGTGCTGCCTTATTTTCTTTCGGCCGGTCGTCATGTGGCAGAAGATATTCCACAGGAAGTCGCTATAAAACAACAGGAATATCCACAATTGAAGATTGAAATCGCGCCTTATCTGGGTTCTACCACACAGATGAGTGAATTACTCCTGGCACATGTTGCAGAATAAGACGCCCTCATGGTGGAATACGGCGCGATAACACGCATGTTTCAAACACAGTGTCCGTCGCGCCTATTCCACTCTACATGTTTATACACGCTTTAGACGCTGGCATTTTTTTGCACCGTTTGCGTTGTCGTTAAGGGCTTAAAACGGAGGATTTGAGGATTCAATCTCCCGCCATTCGCGCAAAACTCGCCTGAATATTGGCTTCTGAATCAATCAAAAACTGTCCTGACACCACAATCTCATCGCCTTCCTCTAAGCCCGATAAAATTTCCACTTCATCATCATGCCAACTCCCCACCACTACGTTGACAGGCTTAAAACGTCCTTCCGCTTCAACTTTCACGACCGCCTCGCGCTGGCCTGTAGTGATTAAAGCTTCTACCGGAATTTTTAACGCATCGCGTTTAGGCCCGCCATAAATAATCACTTCAGCAAACATATTAGGTTTGAGCACAGCATCAGGATTATCGAAACGCAAACGCACGCGCAGGGTGCGGGTTTTGACATCTAGGTCGGGATAAATATATTCCACGCTGCCATCCCAATGTTTTCCAGGCCAAGCGGGAACGCTCATGCGGGCTTTTTTGCCGATCTCAATCCAGGCGATTTGGTGTTCAAAAACATCAACTTGCACCCACACTTGCGATAAATCAGCAATGGTAAGAATTTCAGTGGCAGGCGTGATGTACATGCCTTCGCGGATGTTGAGATGCGTCACAATGCCAGCTTGTGGAGCGAGCAAGGGCACGGTGTTTTGTGCTTCCTTGCGCTTTTCGATGTTTTTGATCACGTATCGAGGCAAACCCAGCAAACTCAGACGTTTACGTGCGTTTTCCAGGCGACTTTTGCTGATGCCTGCTGATTGGCGAGCAATGAGGAAATCGACTTGAGCGCTGAGGATGTCGGGCGCGTAATAGTCGAGTAGGATTTGATGGCGTTTGACGTGCTGGCCTTCTGTACGCACTTTGAGTTTTTCCACCCAGCCTGCGGCACGAGGATGCACATGGATTAATTTGTTGTTGTCGTAAGCAATGCTGCCGACGGTTTTAATATATTTCCACAGCGTGCCTCGTTCGACTTTGGCGGTGCGTATGTTCATGGCCTGAGCCATAGCGCCGCTGACCTGAACCGTGGGCGTGTCTACTTTAGGCTGGATTTTTTTCTCCACTAAATTCATGCCGCAAATCGGACAAGAACCAGGTTCATGGCGCACAATTTGTGGATGCATGGGACACACATAGTTGATATTCATGTGTTTTTGCGCATGTTCCACAGCGCTATCATGCTGTGCTTCAGCCAAGCTGTCTGAAGCTTGATGTTTGCTGTCAAAACACGCAGACAGCAAGGTACATAAGGCGATGGAGCCTAAGATTTTAGGGAAAGGGAAAAACATGAGACACCTCAATTAAGTCTGAAAAAACATCTATAGACGGGTTGCTCGGAGTAGACGTTGTATTAGACTTGTCCGGGCTTAAAACACCGACTGCAAAACAGCGGATATTGGCGGTTTTCCCCGTTCATTTTCGTTAAATAGAATGACTATTCGCCTTAAATGAACGAAAAAAACCGCTCAATCCCGCTGCTTTTCGCTACGGCGTTTAAACCCGGACAAGTCTATTGAAAAGCAACAGGATTGAGGCAGATAGAGGAAGCCTGCATCTGCCAGTTGTAGCTGTCAACGATGTTTCAGAGCACTTGCGGCGGTTTTAATAATAGAGGGGCAATATGCTGATAAAAATAGTGCGCTTTGGCAGGATTTTGCTCAGGTTTGTGTTGAACGGACTGAAGAGGCGTTGTTAAAACGGGGGAATAAGGCGTGGATAAATGGCAAGTGGAGCAGTTGTCGCAAGTGTTTGTGACTTCTGTATCGGTGTGTTCTGTGGTGCTTTGGTGACAAGGCATGATGTTTTGCATTTGCATTGTTTGCGGATTATGGACGCAAGGTAAGAGCGGCACTGCCATGCCTTGTAAAGGTAAGCAGAAGATCAACCATACACTGAGCCAAACACGATGTGATGTCATAGGTTCAATATAGAGTGATTGGAGGTGTGGGGCAAGCGGGTATCTGGAATGTAGGGACCCGTCTATTTCTCATGCGTAACGGTAGCTTATAATGTTTAGAGCCTATACGAAGATGGGGGATCGAAGCGAAAATTCGCCCTTTTGAGGCAGGTTTTTCGGTTTTTTAAGGCGAATAGCGGGCTATTTGTTGATAAAAAGCGGAAAACCTGACCAAAAGGGC
>JADGEH010000130.1 GCA_016744475.1 Thiotrichales bacterium
CGCTATTCGCCTTAAAAAACCGAAAATCCTGCCTCAAAATGGCGAATTTTCGCTTCGATTCCCCATCTTCGTATAGGCTCTTAAACCGTCATTAGCGACGGTTTTCCCTTTCTACCACTAGGAGTGAGCAATGAAAAATAAACTATTACTGGGGCTGTTGATGAGCCTGTTAAGTGTGTCTTGTTGGGCGGGCAGCTTAGACGCTTTATTACAAAAAGGAGATGAATTTTGGCAAGCAGGAGAGTTGGATAAAGCACAAGTACAATTTGAACAGGCTACTCAAGAATACTCTCAAGATGCGCTGGCACACAGCAAATTGGCGGGGTTTTATTTAATTCGCCAAGCCTATCAAAATAGCATTACGCATTATCAACATGCGATCAGTTTGCAACAAGAAGATGTCCCTGCACAAACCAAGTCTTTTATTGGTTTAGGCTTGTCTTACATGCATTCAGAACGCAGTAGCTTAGCCGCTGCGGCTTTCCAAGAAGCGCTACGTTTAGAACCACAACGCCAAGCAGAATTAGGGCCTTTATTGGAAAAATTACAGCCGAAGGGCGGTGAATAAAGCTTTTTCTGTACATGAGAAAAAACACCGCTTTAAGCGGTGTTTTTCCTTAACTTCATACTTTTTGCACTTTTTCCGGCAAGCTGGCGGCTAATGCGCCGATGCTGCCAGCCCCCAAAGTGAGCACAATATCATCGGCTTGTATGACCTCTCGCACTGTGTCGATGAGCTGTTCAGGGTGCTCAATAAAATGCACAAAACCGCTATGGTGTTCGCCCTGCTGAGCGCACAAGGCGCGGTATAGGCTGGTGCCGTCAGCACCGACAATCGGCGGCTCGCCTGCGGGATACACATCCAGCAATAACAAATGTTCCACTTCTCCCAACAAAGCCACAAAATCTGCGAATAAATCCCGTGTGCGGGTGTAGCGATGCGGTTGGAAAGCGACGACTAAACGGCGCTCAGGCCAGCCTTGTCGGATGGCTTGAATGGTGGCGGACATTTCACGAGGATGGTGGGCGTAATCATCGACAAATAGCACGGAACCTTGCGCGGTGTCGATCTCGCCGAGTACCTGGAAGCGCCGCCCAATGCCTTGAAATTTCTGCAAAGCACGACAAATCGCGCCATCTGGAACGCCTAATTCTTGGGCGATGGCTATCGCGGCTAAGGCATTGCTGACGTTATGTTCTCCCGGCATATTGAGGGTGACTTCTAACGGCATATCGCGCTCAGCTGAGTTGACTTTGAAATGGGTAATAGCCCCGTGCTGGCGAATGTCTGAGGCATAGACATCTGCCGTCGGAGTTAGGCCATAAGTCAGCACGGGCTTGCTGATGTCGGGCAATAGGTCTCGCACCACGGGATCATCAATACATAACACGGCTAAACCATAAAACGGGAGTTGCGACAAAAAGGTCATGAAGGCTTCTTGTAGCTTGTTGAAATCGCCGTCGTAGGTTTCCAGATGATCGGCATCAATATTGGTGACGATAGTCATGACGGGATGCAGGTGTAAAAACGAAGCATCGCTTTCGTCGGCTTCTGCTACCAAATATTCGCCTGCACCCAAGCAGGCATTGGTACCTGCGCTGTTGAGACGACCGCCAATCACAAAGGTGGGTTCCAGCTTGCCTTCGGCTAGAATGCTGGCACACAAACTGGTGGTGGTGGTTTTACCGTGCGTGCCCGCCACAGCAATGCCTTGGCGAAAACGCATGAGTTCTGCCAGCATTTCTGCACGGCGCAGGATCGGAATGCGCTGCTTGCGAGCAGCAACCACTTCGGGGTTGTCAGCCGACACCGCACTGGAAATAACCACCACATCGCAGTCGGTGACTTGCTCAGCGCGATGCCCGATAAACACTGTCACGCCTAAATCGGTGAGCCGCAAAGTCATCGCACCTTCACGCATATCTGAGCCAGACACGTTATAACCCAGAAGGTGCATGACTTCGGCAATGCCCCCCATACCCACACCACCAATACCAATAAAATGCAACCGCCGTACTTGCCCGTGGCGGTTGATAATGAAGCGATGCGTGTGGTTATTCACTATATTCAGCCAACGCTGCTTTCACCGCTGCTCCGCCGCTTAAAGGCGTGCCCAAATCGATCAGCACGGATTCCAAGCTATTCAAGCAAAACAAGACGTTTTTCTTATTGGCGGCATAACCCATTAAACCAATACGCCAGATTTTGCCCGCTAATGGGCCTAAACCTGCGCCAATTTCTAATTGGTAGTCGTTTAACAAGCGTTTGCGTACCGCTGCTTCGTCGATGCCATCGGGCACGGTGACGGAGTTTAATTGGGGCAGACGCGCTGCTTCAGGCACGATAAAGCGTAAACCCATGGCTTCTAAACCCGCTCGCAAGGCTTGATGGTGCTGTGCATGACGCGCCCAAGAGTTTTCTAAACCTTCTTCTTGTAACATGACTAAACTTTCGTGCAGGGCGTACAAGCTGTTGATCGGTGCGGTGTGGTGATAAGCGCGTTTGGTGCCGCTACCCCAATAGCCCATGACCAGATTCATATCTAAAAACCAGCTTTGCACTTTAGTCGAACGCCCTTTAATCACGCCTTGAGCACATTCGCTAAAGCTGACAGGGGATAACCCGGGCACGCAGGACAAACATTTTTGCGAACCGGAATACACTGCATCCACACCCCATTCATCGACTTTCAAAGGCGTGCCGCCGAGTGAAGTCACAGCATCCACAATGCTCAAAACACCCGCTTTTTGTGCCAGACTGCATAATAATTGCGCGTCGGATTGTGCCCCTGTAGACGTTTCCGCATGAACAAAAGCCAATGCTTTAGCATCAGGATGGGCTTGCAAAGCGGCTTCAACTTTATTCGGGTCTACAGCTTGTCCCCACTCATCACTCACCATGATGGGTTCGCCACCACAGCGAATGACGTTTTCCTTCATGCGACCGCCAAATACGCCATTTTCACAGATGATGACCTTGTTACCTGGCTCGATCAGGTTCACAAAACACGCTTCCATACCTGTGGAACCTGGGCCCGAAATAGGTAAGGTCAAAGCATTTTTGGTCTGCATCGCGTATTGCAGCAATTCTTTCAAAGATTCCATCATGCCAACAAAGGCAGGATCAAGATGACCAATCGTGGGTTTAGCCATCGCCAGCAGCACTCTGGATGAGACATCCGAAGGGCCTGGGCCCATTAAAGTGCGCTGCGGGGCTTGGAAAGATTGAATAGACATAACTTCTCCGTTGTATTGATACTGAAATCATCACTGACGTACACAGCCTGTTGTGTCAGTGAAATAATGATACCTAGAACTAATAGGTACTACCCGATAGTCACCTCTACGTCTGTTTTTATTCGTCGTCTTCTTTGGGCTTATAAGTAGCGACAATTTGTTGCTGAACAAGTGGGGGTACCGGATCATAATGGCTAAATTCCATCGTAAAAAAGCCATGTCCACTGGTGGCTGATTTAAGCTCAGTCGGATAATGGCTTAATTCTGCCAACGGCACTTCAGCCTTCACCGTCACCATCGTGCCCTGCATGTCATTGCCCATAATGCGCCCGCGCTTGCTGCTTAAATCACCCGTAATATGTCCCATGCTGTGCTCAGGCACAGTGATGTCAGCACGCACAATAGGTTCTAAAATTAACGGCTGCGCTTGCTGCATCGCCTCCAAAAAGGCTTTTTTACCCGCCGCCACAAAAGCAATTTCTTTAGAATCCACGGGATGATGTTTACCGTCATACACAGTGACTTTGACATCATCAATCGGATGTCCAGCAATAGCCCCTTCTTCAAGTGCTTGATGCACGCCTTTTTCTACGGCAGGAATAAAAGTCCCAGGAATCACACCGCCTGTGATGGCATTAACAAATTCAAAACCCGCACCACGCGCTAAAGGTTCTACTTTCAAATACACCTCGCCAAATTGCCCTGCACCACCGGATTGTTTTTTATGCCGATAATGTCCTTCTGCTGCGCGTTTAATGGTTTCTCGGTAAGGAATTTTAGGCAATTGAGTGTCTACTTCTACATTAAACACCTGCGCCATTTTTTCTAAGGCCACACGTAGATGTAATTCACCTAAACCGCGCAACACCGTTTCGTTTAAACTCGCATGATGTTCTAATTGCAAACAGGGGTCTTCATCGATCAATTTATGCAACGCTGTACTGATTTTTGCTTCATCCCCTTGGCGCTTAGGCTCGACCGCTAAACCATACATCGGACGCGGAAATGTCAAAGGTTTAAGATGCAAATAATCCTCATCATGAGAATCATGTAAAACAGCATCAAAATGTAAATCTTCTATTTTTGCCACCGCACAAATGTCACCCGGAATACCACGCGACATTTCGACTTGTTCCTTCCCTTGCAGCTTAAACAAATGATTCACTTTGAAAGGCTTGCGCCCATCACCAATAAACAACTGACTATCTTTAGTGATAGTGCCTTGATGAATGCGAAACACACTGAGTTTACCCAAAAAAGGATCAGCAGAGACTTTAAATACATGAGCAATCACATGATCGTCCGGCTTTGCATTAGCAAAAAAGGGCTTAGCACTATCCCCTTCGCCACGTAAAAATGGACGCGGATTGCCTTCTAAAGGATTAGGCAATAAACGAGTGAAAACATCCATTAATTCAGGAATACCTGCTCCCGTTTTACTAGACACAAAACACACCGGTATTAAATGCCCTTCACGCAGCGCTTTTTCAAAAGGATCATGTAATTGTTCAGGCTTTATTTCTTCTCCTTGTTCTAAATACAAGGTCATCAGTTCCTCATCGACTTCAACCACTTGATCAACGATGTTTGTATGCGCTTCTGCGACAGAAGAAAAATCAGACTCGCCATCAGGATTAAAAAAGCAATCCACTACGCTACTGGCATTGTTTGCGGGTAAATTCAATGGCAAACATTCAGCGCCAAAGGCTTGCTTAATGTCATCCAACAACCCGGCTAAATCAAGCTCAGCTTGATCGATTTTATTAACAATAATGATGCGGCATAATCGGCGCTCAGTCGCATCATCCAACAAACGACGGCTGATCATTTCAATCCCCGCCTCAGCATCTAAGACCACGCCGACGGTTTCCACTGCTGGAAACACACTCATGGCTTGCCCCATAAAATCCGGCATTCCAGGTGTGTCTATCATATTGATATGCTTATTATCATGATCAAAACTCGCCAGCGCCGCCGATAAAGAATGCCCATGTTCTTTTTCTAGCGGCAAAAAATCTGTCACCGTATTGCCTTTTTCAATGCAACCTTCGATTTTAATGCTTTCCGCCGTGAACAACATGCGCTCAACTAAAGTGGTTTTGCCCACGTTATTTTGTCCAACTAAAGCAATGTTTTTAATGTCTTGAGTGGTGTAATGCGGCATTTGCGCTCCTTTGATCGAGGTGAGTACCTTTCATTTTCTAGCGGTATACTATAGTGGCATTCGTGATACAGCATCATGAATTTGTTGTTTTTAGCGGCGATGTCTGCTTTTGCAGAGAGAAATAAGACACTCATTTTATTTCGCCCCGTTGAGGATGAAAACTCTATCATTGAATGTCTTCATAAAACCACTGTAGCCTATCTGGATATCATCATGTCACGTTTAGACAAACTCACTTCTTTTCTCGTCATGGATATTGTTCGGCAAGCTAGAGCCTTGCCGGATGCGATACATTTTGAAATTGGCGAACCGGATATTGCTCCCTCGCCTCATGTGTTAGAAGCCATCGCCGAAGCCACCCGCAAAGCTCAAGTGCAATACACGGAAAGCCTAGGGCTGTTGGCATTACGAGAAAAAATTGCGGCTTTTTATCAAGAGCGTTATGGCGTATCCGTCTCGCCTCAACGCATTGCTTTAACCGTCGGCACTTCCGGGGCTTTTTTAATCACTTACGCCGCTTTGCTCAATGCAGGCGAGCGCTTGTTATTGACTGATCCCTCTTATCCTTGCTACAAAAATTTTGCTTATGTATTAGATGCTCAGCCCGTGTTTGTGCCGATTGATGCCAGCACTCGCTATCAACTCACAGTTGAACAAGCGCAATGGGCGGTGCGTGAGCACCCAGGCATCAAAGCCTTGCAAATCTCTTCCCCCGCCAACCCTATTGGCAATTTATATGATGCCGATAATCTGCGTGATTTGATGGCCTTTTGCGAACAGCAAGAGATGTATTTCATTTCAGACGAAATTTATCATGGCCTGGTGTACGACCGCCCCGCCCATACCGCTTTGGAATATTCAGATCGCGCCATTGTGATTAACAGCTTTTCTAAATATTTTTGCTTGCCGGGATTGCGCCTAGGCTGGGTGATTTTGCCGGAAGATTTAATGCGTAAAGCCGAAATGTTGTTACAAAATCTTTATATTGCCGCCCCCACCTTAAGCCAATACGGCGCATTAGCGGCTTTTGATGAAGCCCATCTCCAACAGGTCACAGCGACTTATCGAGCACGGCGCGATTACTTATACGAAGCCTTATCTCAACTCTTTACCATTGATGCCAAACCCGAAGGAGCCTTTTACATTTGGGCAGATATTTCTCGCTATGCCGAGGACAGTCAGGCATTTGCCCAACGCTTGTTACAAGAGACCCACGTAGCCACCACACCGGGCATTGATTTTGGACAGCATCAAGCCCACCGGTATTTACGCTTTGCTTACACCCGCGAATTACCTCATCTGCAACAAGGCGTAGCTAGATTGCAAGCTTACTTGAAGCCATCACGGCGATTCGCTTTAAGGGGTTTAAGCCGTTAGCTTCCCCTCCTTTAAGGAGGGGATTGAGGGGTGGTGATCGAGAGCAACATTCCTTAAAAAACACTAAAGAAATACGGCTTTTAATCACCACCCCCTAGCCCCCTCCTTGAAGGAGGGGGAATAACATCAACTGCTTGACATGCTGCTGGGCTTAAGTGAGTGGTGCTGACTTGAAGCCATAAGCGACTAACGCCCGCAAAATAAGATGCTGACTATGAAGCGGATTAAGATTTTCAGTAGTGCTTTGTCAAACTTGACTTTTAGGATGAATGTTTACCACGGAGTGTGCCCCGTCAATAAAACGTTGTTGATGTACTAGCTTAATCTGGCTAAAAAATGCTAAGTTTTCTCGCTAAACGTTGAAAACTTTATAAAAACCATAAATCTTTACCCAGCATTTGGAGGAACACCCCATGTCAAAACAAAAAAATACCAATACCGATCAAGATATTGCGCAAATGGTCAAACACTCAGCGCATCAAATTTGGCTGGCGGGTTTAGGCGCTTTTGTGAAAAGCCAACAAGAACAAAATCAGTTGTTCGACGATTTAGTGGTGGAAGGCGAGGCGGTAGAAAAGCGTTGCCGTGAAGATAAACACAATTGTGCTCGGCATTTGCCCTCTAAGCCGCAATCCAGTTGGGATAAAATAGAGCATAGTTTTGAAAAGCGCGTCACCAAAACTGTTGAATCACTGAATATGCCTTCACGCAAAGAAATAGACGATTTGCAGGCGCAAATAGACTTACTGACTCAACGTATAGGCTCATCCTCTTAATGAACACGCAACAAGAGCAGCGCTATGCTCGCCATATTGCTTTGCCGCACATCGGTATTTCGGGGCAAGAGCAATTATTAGCATCACGGATATTGATCATCGGCATGGGCGGATTAGGTGCGCCAGCCTCCATTTACTTAGCCACGGCGGGCATTGGGCATTTGGTGCTGAGTGATTATGACTGGGTGGAATTATCGAATCTGCAACGCCAAATCATTCATCGCCAAGTCGATATTGGCTCTTCTAAAGTCGCTTCTGCCCAACAGCATTTGTTGAGCTTAAATCCAGAGATTGAGATCACGGGCTTAGATTATCAATTAGAGGATGAGGAGCTATTAAATCAGGTGCAACAAGCGGATGTGGTACTCGATTGCAGCGATAATTTTTCCACTCGATTTGCCGTCAATCGCGCTTGTATGAGCGCAAAAACTCCACTGGTGTCGGGAGCGGCGATTCGTTACGAAGGCCAGATAGCGGTGTTTAATCCGTTAGTGCCCGACAGCCCTTGCTACCAGTGTTTGTACCAAGACATGGGCGATGAAGGCGATACCTGCTCACGCTTGGGCATTTTGTCGCCGATGGTCGGTGTCATCGGCAGCTTGCAAGCTATGGAAGCGATTAAAGTGCTGTTGAAGATAGGCGAAGATTTGTGCGGGCGTTTGTTGTTAGTCGATGGTTTTACTCAAGAATGGCGACGCTTGACAGTACGCAAAGACCCCGCTTGTCCTGTATGCAGTCAAGCTTGATAGGCTCGCCGCTTAAATACCCAGTTTTTTTCTTCAGTGAATGGTCAATGCTGGCGTTTTTTTGCGCCTCTTGCGCCGTTTGCGTGGCCTTTTAAAGCGGATGGCTTAGAGCCTATACGAAAACGGGATAATCGGCTGCAAACCCGCCCTTTTGGCCAGGTTTTCCGATTTTTTTCGTTAAATAGCGTGCTATTCGCCTTAAAAAACCGAAAAACCTGCCTCAAAATGGCAACTTTTCGCTTCGATTCCCCATCTTCGTATAGGCTCTTAAGTCGTTTCACTGAGATCATTTCGCTATATATCTACAAACACCTTCATTTTAGCTGCTAAAATCTGCCCGATGAATGCCCCTCTCAAACCCGATATTGTTGCTTTGCAGCCCCACGACGCGGCTGCCACTCCTACCACCGCACCAACCCCGCCAGAAATCCCCTTTGCTTTCGCCAAACGTCACGGCGTGTTGTTAGAGCAATGGACACCGCAAGGTGCCACTGTGTGCTATCGCCCAGCGGTGGATTGGTCGGTGTTTTGTGAAGTGCGTCGCCATTTAAACGTGCCCCTCCAATTAAAAGCCCTGTCTTTGGACGAATTCGATGACCGTCTCACCGCAGGGTATGAAGGACAAGCCAATCAGTCCATGCAAATGATGGAAGGTTTGGGCGATGAACTGGATTTATTTCAAGTCGCAGAGCAATTGTCATCAGAGCCAGAAGATTTGCTAGAAAGCGATGATGACGCACCGATTATCCGTCTTATCAACGCACTGCTGTCTGAAGCGATTAAAGAAAATGCCTCTGATATTCATATTGAGCCGTATGAATCACGGCTGGTCGTGCGTTTTCGTATTGATGGCGTATTGCGCGAAGTGTTACAACCGCGTCGCGTATTAGCCCCGCTATTGGTGTCGCGGATTAAAGTCATGGCGAAACTCGATATTGCCGAAAAACGCTTACCCCAAGATGGACGCATTTCTCTGCGCATTGCTGGACGTGCGGTCGATGTGCGCGTCTCGACCATGCCTTGCGGACAAGGCGAGCGCGTGGTGCTGCGTTTACTCGATAAACAAGCCGGACGCTTGACGCTAGAACACCTAGGCATGGCGGATAGCGATTTTCAGCGTTTAGACCAACAAATCAATAAACCACACGGCATTATTTTGGTCACAGGCCCGACAGGCTCAGGCAAAACCACCAGTTTGTACGCCATGTTGAATAAGCTTAATAATCGCAAGCGCAACATTATGACGGTGGAAGACCCGATTGAATATTATCTGGATGGCATCAGCCAAACGCAGGTCAACGGCAAAGTTGATATGACTTTTGCTCGTGGCCTACGCGCCATTTTGCGCCAAGACCCGGATGTTGTGATGGTCGGAGAAATCCGCGACATAGACACCGCAAAAATCGCCGTGCAAGCCAGTTTAACCGGACATTTAGTGCTTTCCACCCTGCACACCAACACGGCAGTAGGCGCTATCACCCGCTTGCGCGACATGGGCATCGAACCCTTTTTGCTGTCTTCCAGCCTCATCGCCGTGATGGCACAACGCCTGGTACGCATGTTATGCCCACACTGCAAAACCAGCTACAGCCCCAGCCCCGCTGAACTTCAAGCATTAGGCTTAAATCCCACAGAGACCGTGAGCTTGTATGAGCCACAAGGTTGTGAGCAGTGCAATCATATTGGTTATCGCGGACGCACAGGAATTTATGAAGTGATCAGCATTGATGCCACATTGCGCGAAATGATTCATGAAGGCACTGGGCAGCACGCACTAGAAGCCCACGCCCATGCCGCCATGCCGTGCATTCAGCAAGATGGTGTACGACGAGTGCTGGCAGGGGACACGGCCTTGGAAGAATTACTGCGGGTGACGCGGGTTTAATGGGGAAAGTTCCACCCTTTTCGTTATCTCATAACATCTTGAAATGGTGGGTACGCCGTCCTTGCTGAGACAAAAAATATCTCTGGTTCCCACACGCTTGCGTGGGAACCCTAAGTACCGCGCCTGCGGAGCGTAAACAGCCTCCCTTTTCAGAAGGGAAAGTAGAACATGATGATTGACACAACTATTTTTATTTTAGGAACAAACTGATGACTATATTTAATCAAGAAAAACAAAATGTTGAAAACCAATACAATATCAATGGACATTTAAACCAAACTAATATTAATACAGCGCTGGAAAACATGAAAACAATCATTCATGACATTACCAGCATTAGGAAAAATAATGAACTTTCAATAGATGAGTTAAAAGCAAAATTAGCAGAACTCACCTCTTCTCTAGTTGATACACAAATAGAACTGGCTAATATCCAACAACTTTTACACGACAAAGATAATGAGGTTAAAGCACTAAAATCTCAAATAGCCACTAAGCAAAATATGGAATGGGAATCGCCATATTACTGGCTCAAAGAGGGGGATAATAAAGACGGCCCCTATTGTCAAAAATGTTATGACTCTGAAAATAAGTTAATTCACTTACAGGGCAATGGGCACGGGTATTGGGAATGTAAGGAATGCAAAAATAAATACACAGATAAAACTTATAAAGCACCAAAAATACGCACTGCCGTAACTAATCGTTCTCAATGGTTTGATGGATATTAAAACTAGCCAATTCATAAGATTGAATATGGAGATAAACAATGCAATCCATAAATTTTAATTTTGCAGAAAAGCAATGACACAACCTGATCAATCAAGTCAGTGATGAACACGAACCTTTGTGCATCACTTCAGCAGACAACGAAAATGCTGTGTTGCTCTCTAGTCCCCACGCACTTGCATGGGAAGCCCTAAGCACCACGCCTACGGGGCGTAAACAGGTTTCCTCTTCAAATCAACTCCAATGGTGGGTGACGGCACGATGATTTTCATAGGCTAAAACCCTAGTGCTTTGGCAGCACTAAAAATGAGGAGTATCTCGTAGCACTCGAACATTTTTTGACCACGGAAGCACGGAGTACACAGAAAAAACACTTTAAAATATCACTCGCTGTTTTCTGTGACTCCATTTTCATCCATCGTACACTTTGCCACGTAAAGCTTTGGTGTTGGCATGTTTGGTTTTATGATCCATGCGTCTTTTTTGTGAATTTCGACTGGGTTTGGTGGGGCGGCGTTTTTTTTGTACAGTGGTGGCTTGAGAAATCAAGGTGCTCAAACGTGTGAGTGCATCTTCTCTATTTTTTTCCTGAGTGCGATATTGCTGTGCTTTGATAATGATCACACCGTCTTTACTTAAACGTTGATCATTGATGTTTAACAAGCGTTGTTTATATTCTTCAGATAAAGATGAAGCCTTTACATCAAAGCGTAGATGAATAGCCGAAGACACTTTATTGACATTTTGTCCGCCTGCTCCTTGTGCACGTATAGCCATAAACTCTATTTCATTATCAGGAATGCTCAATTGTTGCGATATTTTTAACATGGGTTTTATTCTTCCTGTTATCTGGTCTTTCAATGCTAGGGCACTATCAATCAGCTATTATCCATATTCTAGCGAAGCCATTTTTATTCCTGTTGAAATCAAAGTAATCCCCGCCACTTTATTGATGAGATTAATCACCCACGCTTTTATTCTCTGCTGTGCTAAGCGATGCCCTATATGACTAAATAGCGCGTATACCACAAGATCAGCGAGTAAGCATGAAGTGCCCATGAGCAGCATTTGAAATAGAATAGATTCAGCCGGATCAATAAACTGAGGTAGCAGTGCCGAGAAATACATCAGTGCTTTGGGATTAGCCAGTTGTACGATTAAACCCTGATAAAAAAGTGTGCTATGGCGACCCTCATTTGAACTTTGATGAATCTTAATCGCTCCCGCTGGACTCAACAACGCCATTCCGCCTAAATACAATAAATAGATGACACCTAACCATTTAATGATTGAAAACAATAGACTTGAAGCAAGAATGAGTGATGCAATGCCTGTGGCGGACAGCACAAAAAAGATGACATCAGCACTAGCGACACCCAGCACACCAAGAAACGCCGCTTTTGCGCTGTGATGAGCACCTTGTGAAGCCACGGTAATAGCAGCAGGGCCCGGCACAAGAATCAGCATCACCGTGGTGGCAAGAAAGACTAAATAAAGATGGATGTCCATGCTTTTATACCTTCGTGAGTTTAATAGACTTATCCAAGTCTAAGCTTTCAATTAAAAAGAGTAAAGAATATCTACTCACCCCAGTAAAAAATGAGGTCTTAAGACATGAGCCACTACATAAACCGCATCACCACTAAACGCCCATTTTCAGCAGTATGAGGTGTGACCCAAGAAGAATTTGATAAACTATGGCCTGTGTTTATCATAATTTCACAAGAAAAAGTAGAA
>JADGEH010000236.1 GCA_016744475.1 Thiotrichales bacterium
ATTTTTTAAGTGCTAAAAAGTACCAGTTTAAGCTGATTTATAAGGGGCATTTCAAGCACAATGCTGCCAGTGAGCCTACGAGTGAATCAGCATCTCAGAGTATACTGCGTAGACTTTGAGATTTTCCCTTACAACCTGAAAATGAGGCCAACCAATATGAGTGCGTCCGACACTGATTCTGCACCACAGCGTACTTTAAGTGATTTAATCGTTGAATATTTAAGTGCCTTGGGCGTGGAATACGTATTTGGCATTCCCGGTGGGCATATTTCTGCTTTGTACGAAGCACTGGCACGTAGCGGACGGCAAGGCGGGCCGCAAGCCATCATCAGCCGTCATGAGGCGGGCGCGGCTTTCATGGCGACGGGATATGCACGCGAAACAGGCAAATTAGGCGTGTGCTGTGCAACCACCAGCCCAGGAGCGACTAACCTCATCACGGGCGTGGCGGCGGCTTATGCGGATCACGATCCCATGTTGGTCATCACCGCACAAACCGCATTGCCTCAATTTGGGCGCGGGTCTTTTCAAGAATCTTCGCCTGACATTATGGACACCACCGCCATGCTGGGGCATTGCTGCCGTTACAACAGCTTAGTCACGCATCCCAAACAACTCGAACCCAAATTACTCAGCGCTATCATGACCGCCTTAAAGCCACCTCATGGGCCGGCGCATTTAAGCATCCCCGTCGATTTATTCCGTGCGCCTTGGCAAGGTGTCCTGGCTTATCCTGACTTTACCGAGCACTTGCAACAAGCGCACGCCTTAATGGATGTTGCCGCCGTCGAGCGCTTAGCCGAAGCGGTGATAGCCACTCATAAAGCGGGGCAAAAAATAGTCTTGCTGGTGGGACATGCCTGCGAAGGGGCGGCGCAAAGTTTGATCAGCGTGGCAGAAAAATTGGATGCAGCGATCATCAGCACGCAAGCGGGGAAAACTTGGGTGAATGCTTATCACCCCTTGGCTTGCGGCGTATTTGGCTTTGCCGGACACGACACCGCCCGCAGCGCTTTAGAAGATGAAGAAGTGGGATTGATCATCGCCGCAGGGACGCGCTTAGGTCAGTGGCCTACGTCTACTTGGGATGCCGCCGTACTCAATCACAAATTGGTACACATTCATCCCCATGCCGATTATTTGCAACGCTCGCTGATGGCTAAAATCCAAATTCAAGGCGAAGTTCACGCAGTATTTGAAAGCCTGTTGCAAACCCTTACGGAGCAAGAGATCGATAATGGGCATGAATATGAGATTGTATCTCCGCTAAAAGGCCAGCGCCCCACCCACATCACCGTGCGCGAAGCCGAAACCGATCATAACTATCAAACCCCCATTACACCGCAACGTCTGGTGCAAGGGCTGATGCACGATCTGCCTGAAAATACCCGTCTTATCATCGACACGGGCAATTCTTTAGCCTGGACAATTCATTACTTTTTTACGCAACAACCGCAGTATTACCGCTTATCCATCGACACCGCGACGATGGCTTGGGCGATTGGTGCAGCGGTGGGGACGGCTTTAGCCAACCCCAAAGCCCCCGTCCTGTGCATGACGGGGGATGGTAGTTGGCTCATGAGCGGGCAGGAAATCACCGTTGCCGTGGAAGAGCAATTACCCGTCGTCTTTATCGTGCTTAACGACGGCAGCTACAGCATGGTCAAGCACCGCCATATTCAAACCGGGACAGAACAACTGCCTTTTACCGTGCCCAAAACCAATTTTGCCGCCCTAGCCGAAGCTCTAGGTGCAGAAGGCATTGAAATTCACCGCCCTGAAGATTGGGATGCGGTGGATTTTGAGGTCTTATTTCAGCGCAACGTCCCCACCCTGTTGGATGTGCATATTGATACACAGATTTTGGCACCGCTAGGGATGTATTAGGCTGAGCGTGAGTCAACGAGGGCTAGAAGGGATTTGGGAAACAAGACCTGCGCGAGCGGGTGAGACAGTGCTTTTATAAGCGGGGTGTCGGGTTACGGCTATCGCCTAACCCGACCTACAAAAGTGCGAAGAAAGCCCTTCGTAGGGTGGAATAGCGCAGCGTATTCCACCCTACCGGGGATTGTCGATTACAAAGAGTCGTACCCGCGTTCTTCGTGCAAGGCAATATCTAAACCTTCAACTTCTTCTTCCTGGGGGCCTCGTAATCCAATGCCTATATAGCAAAATTATATCAGTTGTTAAGACTGCCAGTCCTTTAAGGACTGGCAGTCTTGGCTTTGGCTATATCAATGATTTTCAATAAGCCAGGTGGGATGCAATGAGGAGCAAGCCGCCATTAAGCACGTAGCACGTAGGGCGCATAAGGCTTTGCCGTCATGCGCCGAATGTTTCCCAAATGGCGGATGGTGGCGCAACGGTTTAACGAAGGCGGATTAACCCTGCACCCCGTTAAAACCAATATCGTCTACTGCAAAAGCTGGAAAAACACTACTAGCTATAGGGATATTTCATCATTCATACGAATTCCCCATACATATTCATTTTAGAAAAATCAAATGCTTTACTTGAACCAAAACTTTCAAATAAATATTTAACCTGTAAAAAAGTATCGCATTCCATAAAATTTTTACGAATATGATTTTTGATTTGTAACCAAACATCCTCAACTGGGTTTTGATCAGGGGCATTAGGTGCAAATAGAAGGCATTCTACAGGCCACTGTTCTTGTTCTAGTCCTTCATTAATCTCATTCAAATAATCTTGTGTTTTTGTACATTTATGATAACTAGCACCATCCCAAATGAATAGCAAACGAGAACCTCTAAATTGATCACGTAAACATTTAATGAAATCGACCGTATTTAAGCCATCACCTTTGTCATA
>JADGEH010000020.1 GCA_016744475.1 Thiotrichales bacterium
TATATAGCTAAAGTACATCATTTGTAGGCTTGAGATAGAGCCAAACCCAAGACTGCCAGTCCTTGAAAGAGTGACAGTCTTAACAACTGACATAATTTTTCTATACACCTATCGACTAAGAAGAATACAAGAAGAGACACGAAAAAAACTGATACTAACTTGATACTAATTTACGTCTTTACCTACGTTATTATCCTTTCGGAGTAAGCAGTAAACCTATTTAATCTCAACGTAAAGTTAGCGTGCCCAATTTGAACGCGAGGGGGAGAAATGAGTAAAACAAGAATTCATATTGACGAAAGAAAAGTAAGAGAACTCAGGTTTGAAATAAACCTAACTCAAGAAGAAATGGCTGATATTAGCTTAAATAGAAACTGTTATATATCTATCGCCACCATTAAACGGATTGAGTCTGGTCACCCTATATCACAGAAAACATTAAGAAAATTATGCCAGTTTTTTAATGTAGATAAGAGTGCTGTGATTAAAAAAGATGAGTTTTATAAAAATCAACTTCTCTCTCCCTGGAAAAAAACAACCATTAACTGGGGGATGATTACAAACTTGGATAATTCAGCTGAGCATAAAAAAATATCCAGTATATGCAATGAGCTTCATTCATTGCTCAATGAAAATACTGAAGATGAACAGGTTAAAGTCATCTTCCAAAATGCATAAAAGAGGAAAAGTTATGGATATTCTTATAGCTGATCAATCAGAATTAAGTATTAGTGCCATGTCTTTTATATTAAAAGATATATTTTCTGGGTGCTTAATTTACACATGCAGTAACTGGAATGATGTTGAAAAAAAGCTCAACTTAAACCATTCAGATACCCAACCTATAAAAATAGATCTGGTGATATTAGATATATTCATCTTAAGTCAAAACTACCATCAAGACTGTGAACAAAAAAAATGGTATGAATTACTGGAGGGAGTAGTTAGAAAATATAAGCATATACCTGTTTGTATTATTTCAGATTCAGCCGATAAACCTTATTTACAAAAAGCATTTTCGGCGGGTGCAAAAGGGTATTTATTGAAAACGGAGAGTGTTGAAAAAATCAAAAAAAGATTATTAAACCTTCATGAAGGAAAAATCCAATATCCAGATCAACTTTTACAGTCTTCCGATACAAAAAAAACCGCTTCAACATTAACTTTGCGCCAACAGGAAATCCTGAAACTGGTGGCTAAAGGCTATCCCAATAAGACCATTGCAAAACAGTTGGGGCTAACTGAATGCACGGTAAAACGGCATGTGCACAACATCTTTAAGAAGCTTGATGCAAAAAACCGGATTGATGCGGTCAATATTGCCAATCTTAATGTCATGTTGTCTGAGCAGCACAGAAGCATGTAACACCTATTTGTATTTTTTGCCCCATGCTACCGAAAATTTACTACTTAAGTATGAGCTTTACTCATTTTGATGAATTTCCATAGCGTTCACTAGAGACTAAACTGCCTCTCAAGTTATCGCTCTTGCCAGTCTCTAAATGATTTAGTAAAGGCTATTTTATTAAGTGGAGTCATAGTGAATTTTCATTTAAAGAACCGTGTTCATCATTATTTGTAAGGATTAACTCATGCCGAATTCTACTGTGAATGACCAGATTACAGATTCAGTCACACAAACCAATGTCAATGTTGTTGGTGATGCGCCAGCACAAGCATTAGGTACATTATATCAAGTGGCTGGTCATGCTAATGGTTTAGCCATGCAAAATGCAGTGGCTAATCAACATAATCTAAATCAGTTAAATTCCGTTATTGTTGCTGATGCCATTACTTTATTAAAGGCCGGGAAGTAAGTCACACCATTCATAGTGTCATTTAAGCATGAGAATCATATAGGAGAAAGAAATGCCAACTGTACCACCTGGCGGCAGTCCTTCTCAAGGAGAGCCTAAACCTGAACACAGTGTTTCAAAACCTGCCACTCCTGGAGCGAAAACACCCCCTCATGGAGCAAATCCAGCTGGCGGGGGGGCAAAGCCTGCTGCTAATAGTGCAAAAACAGGACATTATGGACATAAAAAACTGGTGTCTGCACAACATAAAACAGCGAATGCTAATAAACATTACGATGTAAAAGCAGAGGATGTTGAAACTGATTCACAACCATTAACCAATCCATTAGCCGAACAAGCCGCAGCAATGATGCTGGAAGATGTGCGTAGTTTTTCTCAAGGAGCAGAACAATTATTACTGATAGCGATTGCTAAAGGTTTAGCGAAAGTAGACGCTGGAGATAAAAATGGTGTTGAATTATTAAATCAATGTAAAAACCTCATGGAAGAGATTCCAAAATTTGCAAAAAATATAAGTAGTGTTTCAAGTTAAATTACAAAGGAGTTTATGTCATGCCTAGTAGTGATGAATTTAAATTAGCTCGTTTATTTGGAGCCCCAACTCTAGATGAAATTAGAAACTTATTTGCTCTAATCGAACAATCAGAGTCTCACGATGAACACTCTGTCAGAAAATCAAAAAATAACGGAAAGAAAAATGGCAGTGAAAATTCTAACTCAGTTTACTTAATTGAAACGGATGAGGATATTCGACCGGCCTTTAGAAAAGTAGAAGTCAATGATAAATCAGACTATGAGTCGTGTATTCTAGAGTTATCCAGAGATGATCCAGGTTTAATCCTGATGATGAGAAAAGTACATGATTCCAGCGTATCTTCATGTATCCGTATATTACCTTTTGCAAAACTCAATGAGATAGCTAAAAAATCAACAGATAACAATAAAGTACATATTACCCTATCTAGCAAAGAATATATTAAGTTAGATATTTCAGTTAAACCATCATCATCGTATGAACCCCTTTATTCAGTCACAGCTTCAGATAGTTCAAGCATTAATAACATTTCTGACGAAACCAAACTCATACTAAAAAACCATCTAGAACAATCAATAGCCCGGATGATTGGACATTATGAACTCCACACATTGACAGAGAAATTTACCCCGGCCAAGGAAAAAACACTTGAGGAGAGTCTTAAGACCCAAAAGCAAATCATTCTCACCATGATAGTGGCAGCTTCACTCAATGATATTTTTGACACCATGACCGATAGAGATGGCAAAACAATCCCTCAGGCCGCTTTAACAGCATTAGACAATTGGCCCATATAAAAACCAAAAGACAGAGGTATTCCCAGTGAATAGGTTTTATTACTGGGTAGCTCTCCAGAATTAAAGGCATATTCTTTATCTAATAAAGAGGCATAGGATGAACATATCAACAGAAAAAACCACAGAAAATCTGATGGCTGAGCATATGAAAAAAACCGAGCAAGTAATCTCATCTGTATTAACCGAAAAAGCCTCAAAACAACATGAAGATGGCACTAAAACGGTGGTGCATTCTCAAGGTTCCGAAATTCATCAAGAAGATAAAAAAGAATCAAAAGAACATCCTACAGCAGATATGGGCTATCAAGACATAATGCTTATTATCAGAAAAGAAATACGCCATGTTATATCAGAAGATGTCACGCCATTACTAAAAAGTATTCATGGCTCGATACAGGAGGGGGATAAGCACATAGCGATGCCTACAGCCATGACTGATTCTATTCAACCAGGTATTGATGTGGATGATTTAAAAAAACAAGTATGCTCAGCTGTCATGGATGAAATTCTCCCCCTATTAGAATCATTAGAAAAAGCCGGAAAAGAGCAAGCTCAAGAACAGGCTCAAGCAGCCTCTGCACCGTCAACAAAAAAAGCCACAAGCTTAGAAGAATTGTCTCAAGAAATGAACAACAAAATCAATCAAAAAATCGCCCAACGTCGTGATCGCATTATGTCACTCATTGGCTAATAAGAATCAGGAAAAAAACATGTCAGAGAAAAGCACAGTATCTGAAGGGGTTGTAGAAGCGGCCCCCGCTATGGGCACAGGACAAACCATGATGAGTATGAGTCACTCTATGGGGCTTATGTTTGAGTCTGCTGTTTCTCAACAGCATTTAGATAATATGACGACATTAGCCACGACAACCAAAGGTGTTTGTCAATTTTTAGATGTAGATGAACTAGAAAAAGCGAAGCAACTTGTGGAGAGTATGCGTGAAAAAGATTAGTAAAAGTAATAGTTTTTTTCTCTAAACTGGAATGCCAGGCCGTCTAGAAAATTGTTATACAAGGAAGCGCAGACAAAGAATTCAGTTTTATTATGTTCTAAAATACTGAGGACATAATCACTGATAAATGGGGTGACACCCAATATTTTCATTATTTATTAGGAGAAGTATCATGCCAGATCACGTCAACCAACAAGTGACCGATGCTGTGACTCAAACCAATGTCAAAGTCGTTGCAGAATCTCCTGCAATGGCAATGGGTTCGGTTTATCAAACTGCCGCTCATTCTACAGGCTTAATGTTTGAAAATGCAGTCAGCAATCAAAACTTACAAAACATGACAGCACAAGCCTTTACGACTCAAGGCATCATGCAAATATATAGTGTGGATACCATCTCAGATGCCATCGCTATCGCACGCATGTTAAAACAGTCTAGTTAATCACTAAGGCTGAACCAAAGGTGCTTGGGTTAAGTACACATACTTAATCCAAGCTGCATCAAACGCGTGTCAAAATAATTAATACTGTGTATGTTCATCGTTCCCCTAGATTGGAGTAAAAATCAAATGCAAAACGTCAATGAAAGTGTAACGGATGCCGTTACACAAGCGAATCTTGAAGTAGTCGCTGATGCCCCCGCCATGGCAATGGGTTCGCTATATCAAACCTCAGCCCATTCTACAGGGTTAATGTTTGAAAATGCGGTGAGTAATCAAAATTTGCAAAGCATGACGGCGCAAGCGTTTACCACGCAAGGCGTGATGCAAGTTTTCAGTGTGGATACTATTTCTGATGCGATTGGCATCGCACGAATGTTGAAAGCGAGCAGTTAACGATTGGTTTATCCCGTCATCACTTACGGCTAAATCATAAAATACGGAGTCATTTCATTCATAAGCACATGAAATGACTCCATGCTTCACTGGCTTTTGAACCAGGCGACTGAATACCATGCATTGGATCGAACAAATCGTCGCAGCGGATAACTGGCAAGCGGCTTGGAAATGGTTAGAAAGCCGACGTAAAAACAGCCATTACAACAATGACTACTGGCATCTACGTCACCATCGCCAACGCTTGGAGCCGCAAATTATCGAACAGTTGCGCACGGGCACCTATCACTTTAGCCCCTGCAAGCAATACGATGGCTGTTTAGTCTGGACAGCACAAGATGCTCTAGTACTGAAAGCCATCACATTGGTTCTCACCAAACAGCTCAGCCCACAACTCAGTCAACACTGTTTTCATTTAGCCGGACACGGTGGATCTAAAGGCTGTGTCAGAGCCGTCAATCAGTGCGTCGATGAGTACCGTTTCGTCTGTCGCAGTGATGTGAATTCTTACTATGCCACCATCAATCACAAGCTATTGAAAAAGCAACTGGCAGGTTTAATTCCTTGTGACATCGTGTTGGATTTGATCAGCAAAATGCTGGATCGACTGGATGATGTACAGGGCATATTACATAGCGTGGACATCGGCATCAGCAAAGGCAATCCGCTGTCGCCCTTATTAGGCGCAATCTATTTACAAGGCTTAGATGATGCTCTGAGCCAATATTGTGATACCCGCGATTTGTTTTATGCGCGGTTCATGGATGACTGGGTAGTTTTATGTAAAACCCGGCAACAACTACGCACCGTCGTGCGCATCATGAATCAGGTGCTGGAAGCTGTGGAAATGACCAAGCACCCCTACAAAACCTATATCGGACGCATTAAGGATTCAGGGTTTGATTTCTTGGGGTATCGCATGGGCCATCGATTAAAACAAGGTTTAACTCTCGCCTGGAAAACCTGGGCTAACCATCAAGCAAAACTGCACCAGCTTTATGAGCAAGGTGTTTCGGCAACGGACATTGGGCAGTATGTGAAACGGTGGAAGCGTTGGGTGGAGAGCGGGGTCGAGGTGTGTTTGGGGTGGGAATTGGAATTTGATCGGGTGGAGCCTCTGTCGGGTTGATGTAAAGGGTTCGGGGTACGTTTCTTACGTAGTGCATGGTGATTGGGAAAGATGCCAAGACCGGACGCTGGTCCTTTGTGGGACTGCAATACTTAGTTGGGGATGAACCTTGCCATTCTGACACAATTAGGCTTGTCCAGAACCCAAGCTATTAAAGAGTACAATTATTTTTCAGGTTAAACAGGCACGCTGCGGGGCGTATCACATCGTCCTTAATGAAAGATGATTTGTTCCTTAATTTTATCACAAGAATTTGAAATCGTTTCATACCACCAATAGCATTTTCAACATAAATACGCTTTTTACTAATTGCTCTATTTTCTGATTTTTGCTCTTTCGGTAATTTTGGTTTATGGCTTGTCTTTGATTTTCTAGGCTTCTTATGGGGTATCGTAATATTGTGGCTGGATTGATAATCTATTTTTATTCCTTGATACCCTAAGACAACTAATAGATGAATAAAACAAATGAATCTTGTGTAGTTGAAAGCTCTTCTTTTAATATCTTGTAATCATGGATGGTGCCTATAACAGGTTTCCCCATGAATGCGATTTTCTTATCGGTTAAATATTTAACTGTATTCTTTGGTGTGTCGTCTTATCGTTTTCCACTAAAATGTTTTTTTGGGTGTCATAATCTTTGGGGCAATAGTGGGACCGCTCTGTTGCGTCAGCTATAATATCTGAATTATCAGCGATGTGACCCAGTTCGTCTGGGTTTATATGTCGTCTTTAGGTAAAACTTTTAACTGTTCTTGAGATGCATGGAAAATTGGTGAGTCTATACTTACATAGATATCTGCCGTAGAGTTTCCCATGTGGAAATTGAATCCCATTACATCACGATGGCTGATAACTATTCATCTAATAAAGTCTAAACACAAGCTTATCTGCATCAGGCTCGAGAAACTCTGGACCGCCTTGACTTAAAATTACTTTTCATTTTTCTAAGTTTTTTTGTTTTTTAAGGAGTTTTTGTTCGTTTATACATGATCAGCACGCCTACGATAATTTTTTAAATTCTTCTTTAGTTGCACCTACAACAGCAGATAACTGGCGCACTGGTGTAGGTCGGTTTAGATATGTGCTCATATTTAATTTTCATTGGTTTGTTAGTTTAACAAAGTTATATTTTATCCAAAAATATTAATGGGCATAGTCTATTGATCAAACTGCACAACAGGACGTAATTATGAAACAAACATTGGAACTACTTGGTGCTCTGAAGGCGACAGTGAGAGAGCACACATACACACAGGAACAACTACTACATACCAACACGGAATTACTAAAACTCATTCAACATCTAAAGGGCATCAGCATGGGGTCACCACCTCACAACGCCCCTAGACCCAGTGGGCCTGGTAAAGATAACCTACGCCTTTTCCGTTTTACGCCCAAAGCCAACTCCGCAAGGCACTGTCGTCCTATGATAAAGCCACATGACACACGCTGGGCTCACGCTAAAAGATACTTCACCTCTCTCAACCGAGGGGGGTCTCCAGCACCACGTGAAGACGAGCCACCTCTCAGGACGACTGCTAGGCCCGTGCATCGACGTAAACGCTACACCTCGACTGGGACTGGATTCAAATTCTCTTCTCTGCGCCGCTTTCACTCGGTAATAAAAAACACCCGCGACGCGGGAACCATGACCGAGCGCCACGTCAAGCCTGACGACCTTCTAAACGCCGAAGTAAAGATGGGGCGAGCACTTAAACAGATCAAAACGAACAAAATCTACCTCAAGGATTTACTATTCCTTTATACCACCTCAACCATACACGATAATGACGACCTGCACACGCCTGGAAACCTACGCTCTAAACACAGTATCGCACGACTATTAATCCTTTTAGAGGCCATCCGTAAAAGGGACGGGTTCCTGGTGCTTGTAGATCAGACGGGCACAGAAACCAAATATTTGCACCCCTTCGAACTGATCCTCAGTGCCTTAGCTCAACTAAAAATCGACTCCACATCATGCTCTTTTGCTTGGAGTGACATGCTGATCGGCATATCCCATATGGGGTTCGGCTTCTCTCTCTTGATGACCGACCCCAAAACGGGGCAGCTAAACTCTGCAGGCATGACTGGTGCCCTCGCCAGCTCCGTGGTCAGCTCCATAGGCTGGGCACTTGCTGAAGGGACCTGGCTTGGTAGACTCAAAGCGGCGTTGCCCACCCTGCAGGCATTTGCCTTGGCACTAGTGAGCCTTTCAGGCATGGGGGACAACTCAGTCCTGGTGCGTCAATTCACCGTTCAACTAATCATGATCTTCCTTGTGTACGGGGGCGCATCGGCCATCCACTTCGTGGGGGCACAACGCCAAGTCAAACGATACACATCGAGACATCAAACTCTAGAGGACAAGGTAAAACCTTTGCGATTCATCAGGAACTACTATCTTCCTGCCGACATTCTGGCTCTCAATAAGTCTAAACTTACCCGGCGAACGAAGAGTGCGGGCAACCGCCGAAAACGGTTGTGGGCGTCTGACAAACGTAAGCTCAAGTATCGGGAAGAAACTATAAAAGACATCGCGTTTGACAACTTTCCCAAGTTCTTCTACCGCGCGGAACTCCCTAAATTACAAGAACATCTAGCTAATGAAAAAGCAAGGAATACCCTTGAGCACATGGAGGCAGGACCGCACCGCATCTTACCCAAGTAATAAACGCACGCTCTCAACTTCCACTACCTGATCTATCAGCTCATACGCACTAGTCGCCATCCATTTGCAGTCAACACAAAGGCATACCGACTCATGCACTTCTGCCCTCGGCGGCTCCGGGAATTCTGGCGACACTCTTCATTAGGTTTGGTTGGAAGCTACGACCCTAGTGCGCTGAGCTGGATCGCTCGCACTTTGGGCCTGGATACCTGTATCCGGTGGCGTGTGTCTTCATGACCGGCACGTGGCGTTAGGTGGTTAATGTTTATCATGCACGAATCTCCTTGAATTTAGTGTAGGGGTCATCAAAAGCCAGAAACAAGACTTAACTGATGAACAACTGAGGAGCAGTCTTCATTATATAACTCCTCATGACACGCTCACGGTAGATCATAATATCTCTTTATATACAAACGACGTGACGCTCACTGCATCATCGTGCCAGTCGCGGACTGCTCTTAATCTATAGGAGGCCGTCCTTGGGCGCGGGAACATCCTTTTTTAGTGAATTTTTGCAAGTGAGTCATTGAGACTCAGTTTCAACAACCGACATACTTTGTGTAATGTCACTGCTTCATTTGCGACATGCGACATAACAAAGTGTCAGGGTTTCGGGGTACCGTCATGGCGGATGGCGGAGAAGACCAGACACATTATGAGTCAGCCATGACATTTCCTGCAGGAGCCTATCGGCTGGCGACGAGATACCTTCAGCGAGAGGAAACCTACTCCGACATATCTGGGGGTTACACGGCCATTCTGCGCGACCTCTTCACTGTAGTTGGGTTTTGCCCGAAGGTGACTATGAGGATACGGGGTGGCTGCTAACTATCACACGACACCTTTCAAAACATCTTCCTGCTACAGAGCCTCTGTCTGTCAAACGCAGGCCTCGTCATGAGTGCAGCATCTGACCACGCCGAGTCTAGGAAGCCCCCTTCGTGAGGGCTACGATGACATCCCTCCTGTCGATAATTTAGCCTATACCCCCGTCTCACTGGATGGGGTTAAACACCCGTGCCATTGGGTGTTTGCGCCCTCCCCCCTCTATCTGCTAAACCATAGGGACACCGCCTATAGGGGCGCAAACGCCACTTCAATCAATGGAGGAATGAGGGGAAATATCATCGTACAATCCATCGTGAAAGAGGAAATACTTAAACACGCAAAACGATTGAATCCAATCGCCTTTCATGCACAGTCTTCGATACTCTCCAAATTTTACTTTTATAGCAAAATTAAATCCGTTGTTAAGACTGCCAGTCCTTCAAGGACTGGCAGTCTTGGGTTTGGCTCTATCTCAAGCCTATAAATGATGTACTTTAGCTATATAGGGACATGATCTCAGTTATACGACTCAAGTAATCCAGTTTAAAAGGCAACGCAAACGGCGCAAGAGACGCAAAGAACGCCAGCATTTCAAAACGATGTTTTACTCGTTCCCATACGGGGCGGCATCCCTATAGCCCAAGGCAACGCCCTGGGTTCGGTCGATGATACCCACCCAGCCCTGAAAGGGCGCGATACAAGGCGGCGTGCGCTTAATGTCGCCCTTTCGGGGCTAAGCCCCTTCTATTCGTTTAACCTAGGGCGTGGCCCTAGGCTATAAATATGATGCCCCTTTGGGGCTTCACTGAAGAGCCATGATGCGGCGCATGGGAACGAGGTCAACATCGTTTGAACACGCGGGTGTTCTTTTGCGCCTCTTGCGCCGTTTGCGTTGTCTTTTAAGGGCTTAAAGCGGATGGCTTGAGTCGTAGAAATGATTCATGTGGTCTATATACCTTTCCTGCCTCATTATTTTTCATTGCAACATAGCTAAATTATATCCGTTGTTAAGACTGCCAGTCCTTCAAGGACTGGCAGTCTTTAGTTTAGCTATAGGTCACTTTTGTAGAGTCTATAGCACTTAAGTTGTATTTAATACTCCTTATGAAGAATAGTGTGCCCTAAACTATTCATCTATACTTATTTCTGTGGTCTTTATACCGACTCACACCTTAATTTAAATAGGCTTTAATTTATATTAAAACTATTTAAATCATTATTAATGATGAACTAATGAATAGTAGGAGATAAACACATGAGTACGGCTAGCTATAACACTAATCAAAGTGCCTGTGAGAATATAGTTCAAGCATGTGTCGATACCAACGAAGGTGCTAACACAGTAGAACTAATCAAAACACTATGTGAAACCTTGGCGGAGGATAAGGAAGTAGCCATAAAAAGGCGTAAAAAGACGGAAAAGGAGATCAGTGAGTACTATAAGAATGCACTACGGGATTTTGTTCATGGTCTTTATAAAGATGTGGAACAGCAGTATCGGGGGGACAAGTCAAGGAAAATCAATATTCTCGATGATATTGAGAACTTTGACCGCAAGCTCCAGGGCGAGTTGGTCGCCTGTGATGACCCGGGTACGCTTCTCACTGAGATTATTAAAGACATTGATAACGAGGTTAAAAATGGTAAGTTAAACCCTAATCTTAATAATACCTGTGATATTTTAAAGGAAAGATATAGTTATTTGGGCATTAAGTTGAAAGAAAAACAGTACTTGGAAGCTTGGCAACGTGGTTTGGGTGAAGTGAGGATGCTCAGTAGAGAGTTTTTAATGAAAGAATGCCTTGATCAGGAATGCCTCCCCTGCGTCAATACTTCCACCAGCTAACTCAGTCTGACCTTGGGACACCTTAGCTATCACACGACGCTCCGCGGACCGGGGCGATGGGTTGCCACGCAGTGGGCGTGGCCACTACATATAGGGATGATCTTTTATCATCCATTCGTGGCACGGAAGGGGCTTCTGCGAACCGTCTGCATCTGTCTATACATTTGAATTTTTGTTTTTTGTTATGAATGCTGCCATTTTTTACAATAGGCTCAGACCCACATTTTGGATATTTCATGACACCTCACTGTAATGCATTAAAAAATATAACATTATAAAGTGATCACTACTTGCGCAACTCGACCAAACAACGATTCGATACGCCCACCGCCGTAGAATTTTTCCAAGGAAAATGGCCAGAAATTCATCGCATTGTCGATGTTCTGATAATTAAACTGGCGGCCAGAAATGGACAATGTGTGCATAGAATTCCATAGATATGTTTGCTGCCCTTTTCTTAAATCTGAGCATTAATACTGGCTGTCGATAGAGCGCTGCCACCCACTATAGCAAAATTATATCAGTTGTTAAGACTGCCAGTCCTTCAAGGACTGGCAGTCTTGGGTTTGGCTCTATCGCAAGCCTATAAATGATGTACTTTAGCTATAGCCCCCTGCATTTAGCCGTAACGCCCGGTGATGTAATCTTCGGTTTGACGGTATTTCGGGGTGGTAAATAGTACGTTCGTGCTGCCAAATTCAATCACTTGTCCCATATACATAAACGCGGTGTAATCCGAAACACGAGCGGCTTGTTGCATATTGTGGGTGACAATGGCAATGGTGAATTTTGCTTTTAATTCATTAATGAGTTCTTCTATTTTTAAAGTCGAGATAGGGTCTAAGGCGGAGGCGGGTTCATCGAGTAGCAATATTTCGGGTTCTATTGCAATAGCACGCGCAATGATGAGGCGTTGTTGTTGCCCGCCGGATAAACCGAGAGCATTTTCTTTAAGCCGATCTTTGACTTCATCCCATAAACTGGCTGCTCGCAGAGACGTTTCTACGGTTTCATCCAGACGTTTGCGTTGTTTAATGCCTTGAATACGCAACCCATAGGCGACGTTTTCGTACACAGATTTTGGAAAGGGGTTGGGTTTTTGGAAGACCATACCGACTTTGCGACGTAAATAAGCCACATTGGTTCGCGGCTGATAAATATCTTCTCCATCCAATAAAATTTGGCCTTCGGTGCGGCTATCTTCAATCAAATCATTCAGTCGATTAAAACAACGCAATAAGCTGGATTTACCACAACCACTGGGCCCGATAAAAGCCGTCACGCGGTGTTTTGGAAGGCTGAGATTAATCGACTGCAACACCTGTTGTTGTCCATAAAACAGATTCAAATCTTTGGTTTCCAAGAAAATATTTTCATCTTCAAGGCGGTATTGATGATTACTGCGCCCAAATAAGTTGAGATCGATGAAACTGCGAGCCGTGGTAGGGGGGAGCTTGATATTCATATTCATCACATCGTCTCAAGTGATTTATACCGCTCGCGTAAACGTGCGCGTATCCAGAAAGCCGTGAGGTTTAACACCAATATCACTAACACCAAAAGGAAAGCGGTGGCGTATACCAAAGGGCGAGTGGCTTCTACATTAGGGCTTTGAAACCCGACATCGTAAATATGAAAACCTAGGTGCATAAATTTTCTGTCTAAGTGCAAAAAAGGGGCGTTATTATCAAGCACTAATGAAGGTGCTAATTTCACCACGCCGACTAACATGAGGGGCGCTACTTCACCCGCAGCACGGGCGATGGCTAAAATTAAACCCGTCATCATGGCAGGAGTGGCCATCGGCAGTACGGTATAGCGCAGCACTTCATATTGAGTGGCTCCCAAGGCAAAACTACCTTCGCGCAGGCTGCGCGGAATGCGGGCTAAACCTTCTTCAGTCGCCACGATGACCACGGGTAAAGTCAGTAAGGCTAAGGTCAAAGAAGCCCATAATATGCCTGGCGTACCAAACACGGGCGCAGGCGCGGCTTCAGGAAAAAACCAAGCATCAATATTGCCGCCAAGTAAGTATACAAAAAAGCCGAGACCAAACACTCCATACACAATGGACGGTACACCCGCGAGATTATTCACTGAAATGCGGATGAGTTGCGTCCAAAAACCGGGTTTGGCGTATTCCTGCAAATACACCGCCGCCATCACGCCTAGCGGAGTGACGATGATCGACATGATCAAGACCATCATGACGGTACCGAATATGGCGGGAAATACGCCACCTTCGGTATTCGCCTCGCGTGGATCGGAGCTGACAAAGTGCCACAGCCGGAGTCCATAATAATGGAGTTTTTCCATCCCATTTAATCGGTTTGGCTGAATGATTTGTACCACTTTCGCCAGCGGAATCACGATATGTTGCCCCTGCATCTCGCGCAACAATAAGCTATCGCGCTGCATGGCTTGATGAAGCACCGCTAATTGATCGTGTAATTGTTGGGATAAAGCCTCTTGTTCACGGCGCTGTGTCTCGAACTCAGCGATTTTTTCAGGCGTGAGGCGATGTTGTAAGCTGAGTTTACGGGCTTGTAAACGCAGTTTTTCTAGTTGGAAATGAATACGGCCTAATGGTTGTTTTTCAATCTGTTTAATCTGCTGGCGTAAATCACGGGTGCGTTGCAAACGCGATTCAAGCATCTCCCACACCGCTTCGCCTTCAGCAATAGTGACCCCGTTTTCTTGCAAAGCCTCAATATCGCCATAAGCGTTTCCCCATTCTAAACGCTCCACCACCGACAGCGTGGGCGGATACTGAATATCTTGTAAATGCGCCTTCAACACCCAGCGAAAATCTAAACCATAATGTTCACGATTACCGACTTTAATCAGATAGCGCGTGACTTCTTGATGCGCTGCAAAAGGCGCTTGCCAAGCTTTTGTCAAACGCGATACAGGCACTTCGTCTTGATGGTAAATTTCGCCCACCAAGCGCGTGGGGGCTGTGCCTGGTGTGTGGTGCATGGCCTGCATAATCGGTGCGGGCCAAAAAAAGCCCAGCCCTTGTACGGCGATGAACGCTAACAAGCTAAACACCATCAACAAACACAGCGCCACCGTAGAGGCCGCCAGCCATACCCAAGGTTCTCCACTACCCCACCAAGCCTTCATAAGGTGCTGTAGTTTTTGCGCAAACGGTGTCGCACAATTTCAGTTACAGTGTTGACACAAAAGGTAAAAACAAATAACACCAAGGCCGCCAAAAAGAGCACGCGATAATGGGTATTGTTATATTCGGATTCCGGCATCTCAATCGCAATATTCGCCGCCAAGGTGCGCATCCCTTCAAAAATATTGAAATTCATAATCGGCGTGTTACCCGTCGCCATCAGCACAATCATGGTTTCACCCACCGCACGCCCCATTCCAATCATAATGGCTGAGAAAATGCCTGGGCTGGCGGTGAGAATCACCACGCGCAACAGGGTTTGCCAAGGGGTTGCTCCTAAAGCCAGCGAACCCAAGGTTAAATGTTTAGGCACGCCCATCACCGCGTCTTCGGTGATGGAAAAAATAGACGGAATAATCGCAAAGCCCATCGCCACCCCCACCACTATCGCGTTTCTTTGATCAAACGTCACCCCGATGCTGTTCAGCCATTGCCGCATATTGCCTGCAAACAGCCCTTGTTCTAGCGGCTCACTTAAACTAAACGCGCTCCACACCAGCAAGGCGACCACGGGTAATAACAAAACCACATGCCACCCTTCGGGTAAGACGCGAGCCGTCAAGCGATGCGGTAACTGATGCCATATCCAAGCAAACAACAACACGCCTAACGGCACCATGAGCAACACCGCAAACACCCCAGGCAGGTTTTTTTCTACCAACGGTGCCATCCACAATCCGGCTAAAAAGCCCAAAATCACAGTCGGCAGCGCTTCCATCAATTCGATGCCCGGTTTGACTAAACGGCGTAAACCAGGAGCCATGAAATGTGCGGTGTAAATGCCGCCGATGACCGCCAACGGCACGGCAAACAGCAGCGCATAAAAGCTGGCTTTTAAGGTGCCTACGGCTAAGGGCGTGAGGCTGAATTTAGGCTCAGCATCTTCGCTGGCGGAGGAAGATTGCCATAAATACTCCGGCTGGCTGTGACTTTCATACCACACCTTACGCCACAGTGATGACCAAGATATTTCAGGATGCGGGTTGTGAATCTGCCATAAAGATAAGCCCTGCGCATCTTCCAGTAACACATGATCGGCGCGTGCTGATAACGCAAGATGATGCAAGGGCTGAAAACTTAAGCGTGAGACTTTCAATACGCGATGTGCGGTAGCGTGATACAAGCCCACGCTACCATCAGCCGCTCTAGCCAAAAAACCTTTGCGGCGCTGTTCCGGGATAATCTCAGTAATCGCCGCAGATTGCGCATGAAAGCTGCGAATGGCTTGTAAACGCATCACATTATCCGTTTCATCGCGCACCGGAAACCATTGGCTGATACGTCCATTGTCCTCTCCCACCATTAAAGAAATGCCGCCCAAGAGCATATGCATTTGTGTGATGCGGGTACCCGCATCGAGTTGATGGGTTTGTAATAAGGCTATGTTGTCTGGATCAATCAAGCTGTATTGATACAAGCGCCCTGCATCATCGGCTAAATACAAATAATCCTGCATACCATCAATAGCCATATGCTGAATAGAGGCATGAGACTCTAGGTTTAATTCAAAATGGCTGTCTGTCAGTTCAACTTCATCAGTAAGAAAATGGGTGTTTTTCGTATAAGTGCGTAATAACAATCGCCCCGTTTTTGTAAAGGTCGCTAAGCTAGTTTTTTCTTCATTACTGTGTAGATGAATGAGTTGAAGCGCTTCTTCTTGCACCAGGTTAAGCAAAGATTTACCTAAAGGATACGTTAAAGTAGGCGTAATCACGGGCTGATTGTCCACATAATGAAAACCATAATGATTTTGCACAACCAATGCTTGACCATTATCAAATCCAAACACCGCAATGCCTTTTTCGCGCAAGAAATAATGTGTGCTTAGTTGCGCTTTATCAGGCCACAGTAATTTTTGTGTTTGACGAATATCGCCTGTTTGCGGATCAAAATAAATGACTTCGCCGGAACGAGTAAAACGTGCGGCTAATAAAGCGCGTTCTTCTAAATCCAGAATTAAAGTGTCACCACGGGTGGGGGCGGGCAGCGAAAACTGTTGAATCTTGTTGAGTTCAACAGGGCTTAATAAGGGAAAGACGATATACAGCAGATAAAAGAAGATCAGCGCAATAGCCAACAAAACACTCATGCCGCCAATGCGCGTGGCATAACCCAACACATTATTCAACCATAGGCGTTTACGACTGTTTGCATCATGCTCAGATGAGACGGGAGGCGGGGAAGAGGTGAAAGCGCTCATCAAGGCATTGTAACAAGCTTGTGTGACAGCGCAATGAAAAGGCCGAAGCTTTGGTAAAAAGCGGGGCAATAAAGGGATGTGTGAATGAATAAAATGATTTTTTGCATACCATTAATTTATAGTTATTTTATGGTATGCGTTGAATCAATTGACGCGATGAACTTGCGTGGCTTGATTAAAACCTAAAGCCTGTCCTACCCGTTGTAATAAATCACGATCAGCATCACTGATTTGCGTAAAATGACAACCTAGACAAAACAACTCAGGGTTTAGATTGTTTTTTTGCCAGACCACTTCAATTTGTAAGTCTATTGTTTGAGTTTGACTAAATTCTAAAGCGGCACTTTCAGGTAATTGAATTTGAATATCAAATACTTGTCCAACCGGTATATCTTGTGTCGTAATCAACATCATACCTTCTAAAGATATATCTCCTAAATAGCCTAGGTTTTTTTGTGTTTGAATATCTATCACATCTAAATACACTAATAAGGGTGTGCGGTATTCCTTTCTATGTTCCATGACAGTCTCCAGATGCTTTGATTGAATGTTTGTTCTCATTGATGAGTAAAGTAAAATAACCTCAGTTGTAAAAGACAACGCAAGCATTTAAGAGCCTATACGAAAATGGGATGTGCTTAGCCAGTATTTTGAATTAAAAGCCTTTTTCCGTTTGCGTTGTCTTTAAAGAACTAATAAATCGCGTCAACACTCACAACAGCTAATCCAGGCGCATCCTTAGAACCCAGCACCAGGGTATAAACGCCCGCTTCTAAGTCCCGCAATAAGCCTGCATCATTACCATTACGATCCTTTAATTGCAATGCGCTGGACAGTTGACTCACTTGAGCGGCTTGACTGTCTTGCTCCCATTCATCATTGCTGGCAATAGTTTCAAACACGCCGTTATTGAGCTTTAACAAGGTTAATGTGGGGTCAACGCCACTGCCTGCTACAGCCGCCACGCCGCGCAACATGACTTTTAAGCTGCCCGTGCCTTGAATGACAAAACCTGCAAAAGCATCATTTTCTCCGCCACTCACATGCGCACGGGTGCTGATATTGATAAGTTGCGGCAAGCTGTCATTCAGCGCGTCCACACTAATATTGGTCGCACCTCCGGTGCCTTGGCTGCTCAGTTGTGCGGTGTAAACACCTGCGCTTAAATCGCGTAACAAGCCCGCATCATTGCCATTGCGATCAGGCAGTTGCAGATTAGAAGCTAACTGGCTCAAGGCTGTAGCATTAGTATCTGCTTCCCATTCATCATTTTCTGTCACTGTCTCAAATTGGCTGCCATTGAATTTGAGGAGTGAGATTTTAGGATCAACGCCGGCCTTGTCTACGCCTGCAATACCGCGCATCAACACGGATTGCGTGCCTGTGCCATCAATCACAAATCCTGCAAAAGCATCATTGTCTCCGCCGCTAATATTGGCGCGGGTGCTGATGTTGGTGAGTCGTATGCTGGATGTCGGTGCGGGGGTATCAGGTGTGGATGTAGGCGTGCCAACAGAACAGGTCTCGGCGGGTAAGCTTGCGGTATCGCTGGTGACCAGTTTGAAAGAATAAAGGCTACTGCCACCCGTTAATTCAATATCAATGGTGGCATTTCCTGCAATACTTTCTGTGGTAAAGATCAAGGTATTATCATCTTCCTGTTTAATTTGAATATTGGAGAAAGTAGAGTTAAAAAATCTAAATTTTTTTGCGAGTGTTTCAGGGCTATTAAAGAACACGGCAAAGGTTTGATGGCCTGAAGGAATATTCAGTGTTTCGCCTGTGCTATTTGAATAAAGAATGGGAATGCCTAAGCATTGAGTGGTGAATTGCCAATCCAGAGTGCCGCTGTCTTTATTGGTGATGTAATCGGCTTGCACGCGATAAGTAGTACCCCATTCCAAATGTTCTAAAGGAAATAAAGCATATTGCAAGGCTGAGAGTTTATTGTTGGGATCATTGGCTTGGGTTAATAAATGGGTATTGCTAATGGCTTGGTTATCCGCCGCACGAAACAATTGAAAACGGGTCATTTCGCTGGATGTATATTGCATGTCGTTAAACTGAATGGAAATGGGGTATCCACTGACTGCCCCATCTACATACCCTATAGCAGATAAAGGATAAGGGTTTTCAGTATAAAATGCGGGCGGTATATTTTGACCATCTGCCGCAGGCCATTGGATGATGGCGGGATTGGTGTTTTGTATCAGAGAGGCTTGATTGACACTTTGAGAACCCATGTCATAGACCAGTGCGCTATGGGTCGATGTGCTGTTGTTAGCATATGGGCCTTGTGCCAAACCCACGCCTACTTCATCAAAATAGAGATGTAAAAAACCAAAGCGGTGATAAATCGCCGCCAGCAAATCATCAATCGAGCTTTGAATGCTCATCACGCCGCCGCCAGAGCTGATTTGAGTGGAGACATTTTCTCCCACGCTATAGGCGCTGTAGCCAGCAGCAGTGGCGCGGTCAAAAGGAGCTACGCCAGTGAAACCTTGAGGAGACTGGGTTTGATCTTGATAATGCCCGCCCAAGCCGTGCGTAATCAGATAAACAGCATGATCTGTCGCGGCAGTTTCAAGTGCGGTGTTTTGTTGTAAGAGACTCATCCCCGCTTGAGTGCGTATTTGATCTAAATAACGATAAGCGGCTTGTAAGTCCTCGTTGCTATAAGCGTACAGCGAGGGCGATAAACAAAGGCTAAATAGTACGGCAAAGAATGCTTGAAATGGATGTTTCAATGAATATTCCTCCTAATGAATCACTCATCTGACACAAACTGCGCGACATGAGTGAACGGAACAAAAAAATAGTGGATGATGGTTATTTGCCCATTTTTCTTTTGACACTGCGCATAATGAGCTTAAACAACGCAGGTTTGAGTAGATAAAAAAATACTACACCCCCTGCCACGCCTAATCCAACACTGACCAGTAAAAACCAGAATACATTCACCAAAAAAGGATGAATGTCAGCCAAAGGCATCCACACGGGAGCCAATAGCTGCTGAATCTCTTGATTCACCTCCACCAATAAAGCAGATAAAGTGCCGACAAGACTGCCTACCATTTGGGTAATGCGCAGACCTATTTTACGTATGCCATCTAATTCTTGATAAAACTGACGCACGGCTAGGAAATGCTGCGCGGCATATTCTTGCAGTTGGGTATCCCATTGAGGATCATCGGCAAATAAATCGGGATCAGGAAGAAAGTTAATGACATCGCCATCTAGTTGAATACTGGTGCGGTATAAAATGTCGTGCTGGCTGTGATCGGGGGCTTGGTAGGTATATTGAGTTTCAATAGACATACCGCCTTGCTCTACAAATTCTCGCGTATAGCGGTGAATACGATCTGGCAAGGTGAGGAAGGCTTTAGCGGCCTTCATCAATTCTTTGAATTTACGCTGCAATGCGTTCATGAAGAGGGTTCTTTAAGGCTTTAAGGAGCCGTTACCAAACAGACTTTTTGCCATGTTGCCAATGGTATTGACCAATTGCCCCCAGAAATTCACCGAATTATCCACCGCTTGATTATGCAGTTTAAATAAAGTTTCATTAGGCGCATAAATCAAACGTTCTGCAATTCGAGTGGTGACATCGCCATCAGCTTGAATGACGGTTTGTAACATGATGCGTTCAGTACCAATTTCTGAGATTTTACGTAATAAACTAATTTGTGCGGCATTTAATTCAAGATCAGGAACGCGATGCATTTTGTTACGGGGTAAGTCATTATTCCACGGATAAGACGCTTCATCATAAGCAGAAAATTCTTCAACTTCCGCACTTTCCACCCGCTCTGCCATGGTTTCGCGGTATTGTTCCAAATCAAAATACGCATCAGGGATGATATGAGCCGTTGAAGGTTTAGAGGGTTTAGGCGATTTTGCTTTTTTAGGTGTGAAGTGTTGTTCACCCAATTGAATAAACATCGTCACAATCTGCTCACATTGGCCTTTAATGCGGCGCAACATGACGAGCTTTTCATTTAAGATTTGGATGCTGAGGGTATCCAATTCATCACTATTGTGTAATTCATCGTCAATATAGTGGGTGCCTAAACGTGCGCGTTCGCGTAATTCTAAAAAACCCATGAGTCCGGCAGAACTCCAGATAATAGGTTCACGGCACTGTAATTCCTCTAATTTGACATGATAGGTTTTATAGATTTTCAACAATGCCTCGCGCCGATTTGCAGGCATTTTGCTGCCCGTCATATCAGCTTTGACAATGGTGTTGATTTCCAGGGAAAGCAGGTCTTCTGCCAGGGTTTTTATCGAGAAACCAGCCATAATTTGAATGTCTCAAGCAAAGTCAGGAAGCCAAAAAAGAAGCCCTGGGTTCAATAGACTGGTCGCAAGGGGTATCCATCGACTGCAAAGGCGTGGATGTTGGCCTGTTTTTCCGCTTTTTATCAACAAATAGCCCGCTATTCGCCTCAAAAAACCGAAAAAACCGCCTCAAAACCACATCTTTTCGCTACGATGCCTACCCCTCGCAACAAGTCTAATACGCTCAGGGCTTTAGGGGCAGTACCCCTAAAAATAATGTCAGGATTTAACCCAGACTGGAGGTGCCGATATTGTCTTCTGTATCGGATTTACCCGCCGTCCGTTTTTCTTCCTGTGCCAGCGTGCCGATTAAGCTGACCATTTGTTGTAAGGCACGAATATTACCTTGCACGATTTCCATGCCTTGACGCTCACGCAGGCCGTGAAATCCCCGCACGCTGTCTAGCGGAGCCTCTAAAAATTCTTCACTAAAAGCGGTCGTAATATCGCCATCGAGTAAATTCATTCGCGTCACAATTTGTTTGGCATCCTGATTCGCTTTGATTTTGCCATCATGGGCGTAATCGTACTCACCGACTATTGTGCGAATATCCAGATTCACTAAATTTGACATGGCACTTTTAATATCATCCAGTGAAACACTCATGCAGCCAACTCCTTTGTTTTATGGGCTTATGGGAAATCAATAACGCAAACATTTGCGTCATAACTGCCCCACAGTTTACTGACTCGTTTCCAGCACGACAATGCTTAGAGCCTATACGAAAATGGGATCATCGGCTGCAAACCCGCCCTTTTGGTCAGTTTTTCCGCTTTTTATCAACAAATAGCGCGCTATTCGCCTTAAAAAACCGAAAAAACTGCCTCAAAATGGCGCATTTTCGCTTCGATTCCCCATCTTCGTATAGGCTCTTAAGCTAAAGCCTGCTCAATATCCGCCAGAATATCATCAATATGTTCAATGCCGATGGACAAGCGCACCATCTCTTGAGACACCCCGGCTTTAGCGGCTTCTTCGACAGACAATTGGCGATGAGTGGTGGTGGCAGGATGGCAAGCCAAGGATTTTGCATCACCAATATTCACCAAGCGCGTGATCAAACCTAATGCATCAATGAATTTAGCCCCCGCTTCGAGTCCGCCTTTCACGCCAAAACTCATAATGCTAGAGGCTTTGCCACCCATATATTTATCGATCAAAGGCTTGCTGATGTTATCTTCTAAACCTGCATATTCGACCCACGACACGTTTTTGTGATTTTTCAAATATTCAGCCACTGCCATCGCATTTTCACAGTGTTTATCCATGCGTAAAGGCAAAGTTTCTATGCCTTGCATGATTAAAAAGCTATTAAATGGAGAAATCGCCGCGCCCATATTGCGTAAAGGCACTACACGAGAACGAGTAATAAAAGCGGCAGCCCCTACATCTTGCGCGTAATTCATCCCGTGGTAAGACACATCGGGCTCATTTAACAAAGGATAACGTTCTGCGTTCTCCGCCCAAGGAAACTGGCCTGAATCCACGATAATGCCACCAATGCTGGTGCCATGTCCGCCCATGTATTTGGTGAGCGCATGAATCACAATGTCAGCACCATATTCAAACGGGCGACATAAATACGGCGTGGGCACTGTATTGTCCACCATCAATGCCACCCCGTGGCTGTGAGCCAGTTCAGCTAATTTGCCAATGTCCGTCACATTACCGAGCGGATTGCCGATAGATTCACAAAAGACCGCTTTGGTTTTAGCATCAATTAAACCGTCAAAACTATTCGGATCACGATAATCCGCAAAGCGGACTTCAATACCAAAACGCGGCAAAGTATGAGCAAACAGATTATAAGTCCCGCCGTATAAGGTGCTAGAGGTGACAATATTATCGCCCGCTTGCGCAATGGTCTGAATCGCTGCGGTAATTGCTGCCATACCTGAAGCAAAGGCTAATCCGGCAATGCCGCCTTCAAGCTCTGCCACCCGTTGCTCCATCATGCCTGTCGTAGGATTCATGATGCGCGTGTAGATATTGCCTGGCACTTTTAGATCAAATAAATCAGCGCCATGCTGGGTGTCGTCAAAGGCATAAGACGTGGTTTGATAAATCGGTGTGGCTACGGCTTTAGTGGTGGGTTCTGGGCTATAACCGCCATGAACAGCGATGGTTTCTAATTTCATTGTTATCCTCCTAGGCTGATGGAAAGCAAAAGTATATAGCAGGTACTAAGAAGCTGTCTGGCAAATATAAATCAAGTGATTTATTCCTCATATCCGGCGAGGACAACATTTCGATGACGCTCTTGATCAGGGTATGATGTCCGCCCTCTTTTGAACCTAGCCGCCTTTGCACAGATACAGATAAACCATGAACTTCATCCATCTCCTCATCCACACCGAATACTCTCTAGTTGACGGCCTAGTACGCATCAAACCCCTGATTAAAACCTTGGGTGAGCAAAACATGCCCGCTTGCGCCATCACTGACCACACCAACTTGTTTTCCCTTGTGAAATTTTATTCAGGCGCACAAAAAGCGGGCATCAAACCGATTATTGGTGCAGATATGATGGTGCGCGAAAATGATGAATTACACCGCTTAGTGCTGCTGTGTCAGGACTACGAAGGTTATTTAAACATCTCGCGTTTGATCTCTAAGGCTTACACCCACGGGCAAAAACTTGGCGTGCCGGCGATTTCTCGTGAATGGCTCAATGATTGGAACGAGGGCTTAATTTGTTTATCCGGCGGTGCGCAAGGCGATCTAGGTAAAAGCTTGTTATCCGGCAAAACCGATCAAGCCGTGGAGCAATTAAAGTTTTGGCGACAACATTTCCCTGATCGTTTTTATCTGCAATTACAACGCACAGGCCGCGAACAGGAGGAAGATTATTTACACGCGGCGGTCAATCTCGCGCTCGACACACACACACCTGTGGTCGCGGTGAATGACGTGCGTTTTCTCCAAGCCGATGATTTTGAAGCGCATGAAGTGCGGGTAGGCATTCACGACGGCTACACCTTAGACAATAAAAACCGTCCGCGTCGTTACAGCCGTGAGCAATACTTGCGCAGTGCGGCGGAAATGATTGAATTATTTAGCGATATTCCTGAAGCCATCGACAATACGGTACTCATCGCACAGCGCTGTAACCTGACCATGACGCTGGGCAAAAATTTCCTACCCAAATTTCCCACTGGCGATCTCAGCACTGCCGACTATTTACGCGAAGAATCTAAAAAAGGCTTAGAAAAACGCCTAACATTTTTATTTCCGGGTGAAGAAGACAGCAAACGTGCGCCTTATGACGAGCGTTTAGACATTGAACTCAACGTCATCAACTCGATGGACTTTCCTGGCTACTTCCTCATCGTCGCGGATTTCATTCAATGGGCCAAAGACAACGGCGTGCCTGTCGGGCCCGGTCGTGGTTCTGGAGCGGGTTCTTTGGTGGCTTATGCGCTGAGCATTACCGACCTAGACCCGCTGGCTTATGATCTGTTGTTTGAGCGCTTTTTGAATCCAGAACGTGTTTCCATGCCTGATTTTGACGTGGATTTCTGCATGGAAGGCCGCGACCGCGTGATTGATTATGTGGCGCAACATTATGGACGCGAAAAAGTCTCACAAATCATTACTTACGGCTCAATGGCGGCTAAAGCCGTGGTGCGTGACGTGGGGCGCGTGTTGGGGCATCCCTATGGTTTTGTTGATCAAATTGCCAAGCTCATCCCATTTGATTTGGGCATGACTTTAGACAAAGCGCTAGAGCAAGAAGAACAACTGCAAGCACGTTATGACCATGATGATGAAGTCAAAACCTTGCTAGATATGGCGCGTAAGCTCGAAGGTTTAACCCGCAACGCGGGCAAACATGCGGGCGGTGTGGTGATTTCTCCCACCGCATTAACCGACTTTTCGCCGCTATATTGTGAAGAAGGCGAAACCAATGTCGTCACGCAGTTTGATAAAAATGATGTTGAAGCTGTGGGCTTGGTGAAATTCGACTTTCTCGGCTTGCGGACTTTAACCATTATTGATTGGGCTTTGGATAATGTGCGTTTATTGGATGGAAAAGAAAAACTAGATATTCTCACCATTCCTTTAAATGATAAACCCTCGTTTGATTTATTAAAAAGAGGCACGACTACCGCTGTGTTCCAATTAGAATCACGCGGAATGCAGGAGATGATTAAACGCCTCAAGCCCAGTTGTTTTGAAGATATTATCGCACTGGTCGCTCTCTATCGTCCCGGCCCTTTGCAATCGGGCATGGTGGATGATTTCATTAATCGAAAACACGGGGCTAAAGTAGAATACCCACATCCTGATGTAGAACCCATCTTAAAACCCACTTACGGCGTGATTTTATACCAAGAGCAAGTGATGCAAATTGCACAAGTCTTGGCAGGTTATTCTTTAGGTGGTGCAGATTTATTACGCCGTGCCATGGGTAAGAAAAAACCAGAAGAAATGGCTAAACAACGCGACATCTTCATGAAAGGTGCGATTGAGCGTCAAGTGGACGCAGGTCAAGCCACGTATATCTTTGATTTAATGGAAAAATTTGCCGGGTATGGCTTCAACAAATCCCACTCCGCCGCTTATGCCTTAGTTTCTTACCAAACCGCTTGGTTGAAAGTACATCATCCAGCCGCTTTCATGGCGGCGGTCTTGTCGGCGGATATGGACAATACCGATAAAGTGGTGATGTTGATTGAAGAATGCCGCAGTATGAAATTAGAGATTCTGCCGCCACATATTAATTCTAGCGATTACAAATTTGCCGTTTCAAGCACTCAAGATAAAGCTATTCATTATGGTTTGGGGGCCATTAAAGGAGCGGGTGAAGCGGCTTTATTGGTGATTGTTGAAGAACGTAAGAGCAAGGGTACATTCACCGATTTATTTGATTTCTGTCAGCGGATTGATTTACGCAAATGTAACCGCCGTGTATTGGACAGTTTGATTCGTGCGGGTGCTTTAGATGATTTAGGGGATGGCTCATCGCCTAGTCGTGAAGTGCTCACGGCTTCATTAGATACAGCTTTAAAAATGGCTGAACAAGAAGCGCAAGTTCAATCGTCTGGGCAAAACGATTTGTTTGGAGGACTTTTTTCTGAACCCACCGCTAAAGTACAAAACACCGCATTACCTTATGCTAAGCAAGTGGAAATCTGGACAGAACATCAACGCTTAGCCGGGGAAAAAGATACTTTAGGTTTGTATTTGACCGGACATCCTATTGATCACTATTTAGAGGAATTAGGACATTTTAGTAAACGTTTGAATACGGTTAAACCCACAGGGCGCGGACAAAACATGACAGTGGCGGGTTTGGTGTTGGAAGTGCGGGTTAAAAACACTAACCGTGGCAAAATGGCCTTTTTAACATTGGATGATAAAAGCTCACGTTTAGAAGTAAAAATGTATTCGGATACGTATGAAAAATATCGAGAACTATTGCAAAAAGATGAAGTGCTCATCATTGCCGGAGAAGTGGCAGAAGATCGGTTTAATGGGGGGTTAAATATGAGTGCTGAGACCATTCAATCAATGGGGCAAGCACGAGATAGTCATGCTAAACAATTGCGCCTAAACATTAAGCATGATCAAACGCAAAATGATTTAATCTCCCGCTTGGAAACACTATTTAATGCTAATAAAGAAGGTCAATGTCCGGTGGTTATTGAATACCAGTATGATGCGCGGCTCACAGCGGAATTAAGCTTAGGCAAAGAATGGTGCGTGAGTCCAGCCGAAGAGTTTTTACAAGATTTACGCAAAGAACTGGGGAAAGATCGAGTGCGTTTAATCTACAAATGAATATCTATCATCTACGATAGAGTCAAATCCAAGACTGCCAGTCCTTCAAGGACTGGCAGTCTTAACCACTGATGTCATCAAAGGTTCGCAGATGATCGAGAACTCAGTCATCCGAACGTTTGTATTCCCCTTCAATGGTAGAATGGGGCGGCGAATGAGGTGAATGTGTATGTGGATGCTGCGGTGTTCTCATTTGAATGTAGCGGCTGAAATAAGCAGCCAATCTTTGGCGCGTCCAGGGCAATAAACAAATAAAACCAATCGCATCCGTGAAAAAACCGGGAGTCAGTAATAGCAGGCCACCAACAAGAATCATTAAACCTTCTAATAAAGCTTGCTGAGGCATGATGCCTTGTTCAAATTGGGTTTTAAACTTTTGTAATGTGGCGACGCTTTGACTGCGCAGCATGGTTGTACCGATGACTGCTGTCAGAACAATCAAAGCTAGAGTGGGAAAGATACCGATGTGTCCTCCAACTGCAAACAGCAGATAGATTTCAATGATCGGGATGGTAATAAAAATAATCAGTAGACGTGTCAACATAGGCCATGAAAAAGCCGATCTTAAACATTTAAGATCGGCTTTTTTTATTTAAGCAGAAAGAAAAAAATTATGGGCACAGTGGGCCAATTTTATTTAAAGATTGACGTACTGCTACCCAACCCATACCTAGATTTACTTTTTTGCTGGTAATTAAAACCACTAAAGCATTGGGTTTATCAGGTACCACAGCCATGAAATGGAAGGTGTTTTCGGTGGTCATTTGTACTTCTTTAATCAACTGCGTTTTATTATTGCCGCGCATATTCGCAATCATATCTTCTACAGCTTGCACGTTTTTACCGCGAAACATATCCACTGCGGCAGCGGCTACTGCGTCTAAGTAAGATTGGGTGAAGTAAGGAATATTGTGTGCTACACCCAATAATAAACCACTGTCTAAATCAACTACCGCACAACCGAGTGCAGAATCAACTTGTTTTACAACATCACTGCAAATTGAATTAATGTCAGCCATACGCTGTCTCCTTGATCAAACATAAAAGTAGAAAACTTCGCCCTGTATGTGAACAGAGCCTAGAACAGGGCGATAGTGTTTTTTCAGGCACGAAAGGTACCAAAACAAATATTTTACTGGAATTTACCCACAAACCCAATGTGGATAGTTTTATCTTAAGCCATGATGAGCATGACTGAGTTGACCCATAGGCTCTAATGGTGCTATTAGGGCAATAAAGCAATATGTTTTAAGCCTTCTGATTCAGGTAAATTAAATAAGATGTTCATATTCTGCACGGCTTGTCCTGCGGCCCCTTTCACCAAATTATCAATCACCGATAATACCACTACGGTATCGCCCGCTTGCGGTATGGATACCGCCATACGACAGCCGTTAGTGCCGCGTACTGTGCGGGTTTCTGGATGTGAACCCGTGGGGAGTACGTCAACAAAAGGCTCATTTTTATAATACTGTTCAAACTGAGTGTGTAATGCGGATGGACTGACATTGTGTTTTAAAGGCGCATATAAAGTCGCGTGAATGCCGCGAATCATGGGTAATAAATGTGGTACAAAGGTTAAACCCACAGGAGTTTGCTGAATAGCGCTTAAACCTTGTTTAATTTCAGGTAAATGCCGATGACCATCGGCTTTATAGGCTTTGAAATTCTCGCTGATTTCGCCGAATAAGGTGCCGACAGCCGCTGCACGTCCTGCGCCACTGGCACCGGATTTAACATCGGCAATCAGACGATCTGTATCGACCCATCCGGCTTCAATCAAGGGCAAAAAGCCCAGTTGCACGGCGGTGGGATAGCAGCCAGGATTAGCCACCAGACGGGCTTTAGCGATGTCTGCACGGTGAATTTCTGGCAAGCCGTACACGGCTTCGGCTAATAAGTCCGGGCAAGCGTGTGGCATTCCATACCATTGCTCCCAGACTTGCGCATCTTTTAAGCGAAAATCTGCGGCTAAATCAATGACTTTAACCCCAGCATCCAATAATTCAGGGACTAAGCGCATAGCCGTACCATTAGGCGTGGCAAAAAACACCAAATCACAGTCGCTTAAGCGCTTTACGTCGGGTTCGGTAAAACATAAATCGACGTGCCCGCGCAAATTAGGGAATAGTTGTGCAACAGGTATCTCTGCTTCTGAACGTGAAGTGATGACTTGTAATTCTGCGTGCGGATGAGCTGCTAGTAAGCGTAATAATTCGACACCTGTGTAGCCTGTACCGCCGACAATACCGATTTTTATGGACATAGTTTTGAAACGCTAAGATTGAGTTGAACCAGCGCATAAGATTATCACAGACCTGTGCTAGAAAGGAAAAAGTAGTGTCATTGACTCCAGACAAGCTCGGCTAAAATCCAGTATAATCCGCCGTTTTGAATTTTCACTGGGAAGCTTCGCATGTCCGTTTACACGCCTGTTGAGCCAGCACAATTGGAACATCTGCTGACGCATTATGCCTTGGGTGAACTAATTGACTATCAAGGTATTAGTGCTGGTATTGAAAATACCAATTATTTTGTCACCACCGATCAGGGTGAGTTTGTACTGACCTTATTTGAGCAGATGAGTGCGGAAGAATTGCCTTATTTTCTTGAACTTATGGCTTATTTAGCCGAGCACCAGGTGCCAAGTGCGCATCCTGAAGCTGATAACGAAGGACATTATCTACGCCATTTTTGTGAACGACCCACCGCATTGGTGAAACGCCTGAGTGGACATGACGTTGAACAGCCCAATCCCGCACATTGCCAAGCCTTGGGACAAGCACTGGGGCACATGCACAGCGCGACTTCGGGTTTTCATCTCTATCGTGCGAATACCCGTGGCCCACATTGGTGGCGGGACACGGCAGAAAAAGTCTCGCCTTGTTTAGCCGCCGATGAACAAACTTTGCTCCAGGATGAATTAAATTATCAGTTGGCTTACAAAACCTTAGATTTGCCGCGCGGTGTGGTACATGCTGATTTATTCCGTGACAATGCTTTGTTTGAAGGCGAACGTCTCAGCGGCATTATTGATTTTTATTATGCTTGCGATGATGTGTTGTTGTATGACGTAGCGATCACCGCTAATGATTGGTGCGTCAATCCTGATGGCAGCTTTGATACCACTCGCTTGCAGGCTTTTTTACAAGCCTATCATCAAGCGCGTAAATTCACTGCCAGCGAACATACCGCTTGGCCGGTGATGCTGCGTGCTGCGGCTTTGCGCTTTTGGTTGTCACGGGTGCAGGACAAATGTTTTCCGCGTCCTGGCGAATTAACCCATATTAAAGACCCTGATGTTTTCAAACGCATTTTGCAGCAACGCCATCAATTACCTAGCGATTGCGGTTTGCCTGAATAGCCCATGCCTCCTGTCGATATTACTCACCATTTACACTTAGTGCGTACACACATTCTCAATGTTGCACGAGAATATCAACGCGATCTTAGTCACATCCAGCTCTTAGCCGTCAGTAAAACCCAACCCATCAGCGCTATCGAAACGGCGGTGGCGAGCGGACAAAAAGATTTTGGGGAAAATTATTTACAGGATGCGCTGGAAAAAATCACGGCTTTGCAGGGACGCGGTTTGCAGTGGCATTTCATTGGAGCGATTCAATCCAATAAAACCCGTGCTTTAGCGGAACATTTTGATTGGGTTGAAACTTTAGCCTCACTCAAACACGCCAAACGCTTAAACGAACAGCGCCCCGAACAGCTACCCCCGCTGAATGTGTGTTTACAAGTCAATATCAGTGCTGAACCGCAAAAAGCGGGAATAGAGGCTTCGCACACCTTGGATTTAGCCCAAGAAATATTAAGCCTACCGCGCCTGCGCTTGCGCGGTTTGATGTCGATACCCGCCCCTTCTACCACCTTTGAGCAACAACGCTTACCTCATCGAGCCTTAGCTCAATTATTACAACATTTACAAGCGCAAGGGGTGGATGTGGATACTTTATCAATGGGTATGAGTGGTGATTTAACCGCAGCGATTGCCGAAGGCAGTACGCAAGTACGCATTGGCACTGCGATTTTTGGGGCGCGTTTGAAATAAAGCCTAGTGCTTCGTCAAGCCTACTTTTTAGGGTTGCATTTTTTACCACGGAGACACGGAGAAGGCACAGAGCGCACGGAGAAAGACTGTTAATTTAACTCACCTCTGTGTCCTCCGTGTCACCTCCGCGCCTCCGTGGTGACATTTGACCACCTAATTCTTAGAATTGACAGAGCCTACAACTCTTGCGCTAAATGCTGCCAATCAATGTCTTCTGTTTGCTTGCGCAAGCGAGCCACGATAATGTTGAGCAAGTTTTTATAAATCAACATGCCTGTGCGATTGCTGCTATTGACGATTTTTTCAAAATGCGTGCGAGAAATTTTATATACCTCGCCATCATCTAAAGCACGAATGGAAGCAGAAGCGGGTTGTTTATCCACAAAAGAATATTCCCCCAGCAGCAAACCTCGCTGTTCTAACACACTTAAACGCACTTCTTCAGGCCGATAAAGATAATCGCTATCTTTAGGTAAAAACGCTTCCCAACGGCCTGTTGCCAGCAAATAAAACTCATCTAAAATCTGACCTTCATACAGTAAAATATCGCCTGCGATCATTGATTTAGGCTCGAAAAAATGGAGCAAATAAAGGCATTCCTGCTGTGTAAAACCAACAAATAAAGACGAATTGAACACCACAGCAAGTTTATGCTTCAAAGACATTTTGTGTATCGACAACGGCGCAGTTTTCTTCATTTTAATGACCTATAGGAATGAGAATTCAATAACTCCAGCGTCTAGCGGCGCTTTTACACACGACTCTACGTTGTCGCTTTGGTGACATAGAATCACTATGCGCCCGCAGCGAAGCCTTGATTCGTGTGCAAAATCACTCGCTATACTGTCTGGTTTTATTAAACCCTCATTCCTAAGCATGGGCTATGGTGTCATTGGGGCCAGTCTCAGAGAGCCAGCGGGCCAATAAATCTTTAATCTCTGGTGGCACGGAAGTAAAAGTGATTTTGAACTCATAGATATTGTCATGAGCGGCTAATACTTCTGTCACCTTGGCATATATTTCTGTACTCAGCACTTGTTGCTCAAGGTCAAATAAAGTGAATTTCATGTTACTTAAATGTACGCAGTGATGTGAGCTACGAATAATGGCAACGCGCTCGGCGAGTTGCACAATATGCCCCTCATGGCCTTCTTCGTTGCTGTATTTACCTTCTAAAACATAAAACATGATGGGCAAGGGAGGCGATTGTTCGTGCCAATGCGGGGTTTTATGTTGCGGCAGATGGATGTTGAATTCTCCAGTAATACCAATGGCTTCACTGACAGTAATGGGCGTTTGCATCCCCTTGGGCACCACCTTGACTTGCTCGCCAATGTGCAAAATATCGCCACAAGCTTCGCGGGTGCTGTTAGACACCAAAACTTGCCCGCCTACGGTATAAGATTCAATCCGTGAAGCCAGATTAACATTGCGTCCCACTACGCCATATTTGGTGCGTTTGCTAGAACCCACATTACCCACCACCAATTCGCCCGTATTGATGCCAATCCCCATTTCCACTTCAGGATAACCCGCTTCTCGATTGCGTTGATTGACCTCTTGCATGGCTAATTGCATCTCCAGCGCACAGGCTACGGCGCGTTGTGCATCATTGTTGCGCTCAATCGGCGCACCAAAAATAGCCAAAATGGCATCGCCAATAAATTCATCAATAGTGCCTTGATGATGCAAAATAATATCGGTCATGATTTCCAGATAATTATTAATCATCGCCACCACGCTTTCAGCGGGTAATTGCTCGGTCAATGCGGTAAACCCCCGTAAATCGGTCATCATCACAGTCACCACCCGCTTTTCTCCGCCCAGTTTCATACCACCGGGGGATTCTAAAATCGTATCCACAATATCATCGGACAAATACCGTCCAAAAGTGCTGCGGATCAGTCGATTGGCTTTTTCTAATTCTTGAATCGCTTCGTTACGCTCAAGAAAGTTGATATAGGCCGTGGAGTGATAACGAATGCGGGCAATAACTTCTAACTTATCAGGCAGTTTCACCATGTAATCATTCGCACCCAGCGTAAAAGCTCGCGCTTTAATATCCGCCTCTTCTTTGCTGGAAAGTACGATTAATGGGACATTTTGCGTCGCAGGATTGGCACGAAGATAACGCACTAAACTCAGCCCTTCGATTTCAGGCATGACTAAATCTTGCAAAATCACCGTGGGATGTATTTGATGGGCGTGCTGGATAGCTAGGGTGGGGTCTTGGCAATAATAAAAATCAATATCGTTTTCGCTGAGCAACATTTGCTGCAAAGCCTGACCAATAATGGCTTGATCATCAATCAATAGCACGGTAATGCGGTGATGTGTCAGTCCCAAGGTTGAACTCATTAGACTTGTCCGGGTTTAAACGCCGTAGCGAAAAGCAGCGGGATTGAGTGGTTTTTTTCATTCATTTGAGGCAAATAGTCACTCTATTTAACGAAAGTGAACGGGAAAAACCGCCAATATCCGCTGTTTTGCAGTCGGTGTTTTAAGCCCGGACAAGTCTATATATTTAATGTTGAATACTTTGTCGTAAAAAACGACGTAGGCGGGTTAAATCAAAATCAGCCGCAAGGCGATACAGTTCTTCACCAAAAGGTCTAAACTTAGGCTCTGATTTTATTAAGCTTTGCGCCATGCGCATGACATCCGCCATATCCCCTAACTTAGCCATTTCATTGAGGTTTTCTAGCACAGGATAATCAGGAATGACTAATTCAACATCTTGCATCATGGCTCCAAAACCTTCTTGAGAGTCATTTTGGGCATACACCCATTGCAGTTCGTAGTGCTGCGGAATCAATTCAAATATTTTTTTGAAATCAATAGGTTTCGTCATAAAAGCCGTACAGCCTGCGTCATGACATGAGCGGTTTTTAGGCTCAAATAAACAGGTGGATATGCCAAAAATAGGTAACTGCTTAAAACGTGGATCGGTACGTAGTTGTTTCAAACAAGCTAAACCATCGACTCCGGGAAGTTTAAGTTCTAAAAACAACATATCAATCGCTTGTTCTGTACCGCTTAAACGATCTAATTCATTTAATGTTTCTTGACCATCGCGAGTTTCTGTCACAACAAAGCCCAAACGTTTAAAGAGCCGTGTGAGCACAGTACGACTAGGTGCATTATGATCAGCCACTAAAATTGAAACAGGTGTGTTCACACCTTGTTTTTGATGTTGGTAGCCAATAATGTGCGGCATTGATGAACGGGTTTGTAATAAACGTCCTTCATGCACAATGGTTAGATACAAGGTAAACCAAAAACGACTACCTTGAGTTGAACTGCTGACTTGTAATTGTCCACCCATCATTTCCACTAGATGTTGACTAATAGATAAACCGAGTCCTGTGCCTTCAATACTGTGATCGCGGTTACTGGTTTGTTCAAAGGGTTTGAAAATCTTGTCTAATTCGTTTTCAGGAATGCCACAGCCTGTATCCTGCACAATGAAACTTAGACTATTATCAACCTGTAATTGAACGCTAAGTTGTACTCGACCTTCTTGGGTAAATTTGATCGCATTGCTGAGTAGATTTAGTAAAATTTGACGCAAGCGGAGTTCATCTGCATGAACTGTATCCGGCAAAGGTTTATTGGCATCTAATAGATAATCAAAAATAATATTTTTTTGCTTAGCTTTCATTTTAAATAAAGCTACGATTTCTTTCAAAAAACTGGGTAATTCAAAATCTTTATTCTGTAACTGTAATTTCTCAGATTCAATTTTAGACAAATCCATCACATCATTCACCAAAGTCAGAAGATGTTCTCCACAACTATAAATAACACGAATATTTTCTTTCTGCTCTTGGTTTAAGCGTACATCATGATCTAATAACTGTGCACAGCCTAAAATACCATTTAAGGGCGTGCGCAATTCATGACTCATATTGGCTAAAAAAGCACTTTTAGTACGGTTAGCGACTTCAGCTTGTTCTTTAGCTAGACTTAAATCTTTATTCTTATCCTTTAAGTCTTGCGTGCGCTCGGCGACTTTATGTTCGAGCTCTTCATTATGGACTTGCAGACTGCGCTTGGCTTGACTGAGTTGTTCAATCAATTGAGCTTGTTCTTTATAAAGATACTCAAGTTCACGTTGTTGCCGATAATGTTGTAAAGCCGTATGAATACTTAAACGCATATCTTCCAACACCCAAGGCTTATCAATATAACGATACAAAGCCGCATGATTAACTGCATTACGAATGCCTGTAATATTTGCTTGTCCAGTGAGCATCATGGTCAGTGTTTTAGGTGAGCGTTGATGAACCTGAGCTAATACCGCATCACCACTTAAATCGGGCATTAAATAATCAGCTATCACTAAAGGTATTTCATAGCCTTCATTTAATAACTCATCCACCAGAGTTAAACCTTCGTATCCGCTTTCAGCAATTTCAACTAAATATTGGTGTTCTACAATGTCATACAACTCAGCGCGTAAACTGCTTAACACACTGCTGTCATCATCTATGCAAACAATCACGTAATGGGTTTTAGCATCTTTTTTCATATTGGCAACCATATGGTAAAAGTGGTATCTCCTGGCTGACTGTGCAGGCTGATTATTCCTTGATGTTTTTGCACAATTTTACGCGCAATATCTAGCCCCAGGCCGGTGCCTTCTGGAGCGCTTTTAGTGGTAAAAAAGGGCTGAAAAATCTTTTCTTGTAGTGCTTCGGGTACACCACAACCGGTGTCATGAAAAATCACCGCTAAACCTTCCTGAGCTTGAGCATTCTGCGCAATATGAACAGCAATACTGAGTTCTCCTTGGTATTCCATCGCTTGTAAAGCATTATGAATTAAATTAGTCCACACTTGATTTAATTCATCTGCGTAACCTGGAATCTCAGGTACATTTTGATAATCTTTATGGATGCTGACAGAATCGCGCAATTGATGATTATATAAAGTTAAAACAGTTTCTAATGAAAAAATAATATTTACTTTCTCTTTTTTAGCACCTTGCGGCTCTTGGTGTACATAATTTTTTAAGGCCAGAATGATTTTTTGTGCTTGTTTGATGGCAAATTCCATCGTTTTTTGATTGCGACAGACATCTTCTAAGGCATGTAAATGCTGCAAAAAACTCAAACCCTGCGGGCTGCGTAGAATATCTAATAAAGCCTCAAATTGATTTTCTAGTCCGATCTGTACCAGCAAATCCGCTTGAATATCGGCTTTTTCGATGTGGTGTGCGTGTAATTGCTGGCTAAGCTGACGGCGAATTTGACGGGCTTCGCGTGTTGAATAACCTATCGGCTGACTGGAGACCTCGGTGAGTAATTGCATAAATTGCTGCGTTTGTTGAGGGTTAAGGGCATGAAGAAAAGCGGGTAAATGCGGCAAATAGCCACTTAAAAAATGTTTTAAGTGTTCTGTGGATGATAACAGTGCCGCCAATGGGCTGTTGATTTCATGCGCGATACCTGCAATTAATTGACCTAATGAAGCCATTTTTTCTGCGTGGACTAATTCAGCCTGCATTTTTTGCAACTGCATAAAGGCTTCTTCAGCACTGCGTTTGGCTTGTTGTAACGCGGTTTCAGCCTGTTCACGCTCTTTAATTTCTTGTTTTAATTGTTGGTTTTGTGCTTCTAATTGTTGACGCAAACGGTGCAAACTTAAATGATTTTCTATTCTTGCCAAGACCTCCTGGTGTTGAAAGGGCTTGGTGATATAGTCCACGGCACCAGCGGCAAAGCCTTCTAATTTATCCTGTGTTTCTTCTAAAGCACTGATAAACAAAACCGGAATATGCTGTGTAGCAACATCCTCTTTAAGGCGGCGACAGACTTCATAACCCAAAATATCGGGCAACATGATGTCCAATAAGATTAAATCGGGCGGCTTAAACTGCAATGTGCGTAATGCGGCGACACCATTATTGGCGACCCGCGTCTGATAGCCTTCGGTTTCTAAGATTTTACAAAGAATTTCAAGGTTATAAGGGTTATCATCAACGACTAGAATATTGGCAGAGCGCTTTTCAACGGGCATGAATTTGACTCACCTTAATAGACTGGCTATGTGGATAGGCATGGGCTACAAAAAAATGTTGGATGTGACTACTCAGTCACATCGAAACTGATTGTAAAACAAGCAGCAATAGATTGCTGCAAAGAAAAAAGGCTGACAGCCCGTTTATGCATCGTTAAACTAAATTAGACGAGTGGCAAGGGGTCTTCATCGACTGCAACAAGTCTATTTAAGTGGGTATTTGAGGAAATATCGAGTGCTGCCAAGCAGCGTTTCAAAATACAGGACAATGCAGATGACAGATAAAATGTCTAAATTACACGGTGGCCCTGGACGTTTTCTCATTGGGTTGGTGATGATGATCGGGGGCGGTTACTTATTCCTTGATGCTGTGCAGGTCACGCATCAGATGAATTGGGGAATGGCCTTATTTAATATGGGGGGCGTGAAGCTCACACCCGGTTTAGTGCTAGTGCCTTTTTTGTTTGGTATCGGAATGATTTTTTACAACCCAGATAATGATTTAGGTTGGATTTTAGTCATCGCCACCTTGGTCATGTTAGCGATTGGGGTAATTAGTAGCTTAAGTTTCCACATGCGCCGCATGTCAGCTTTTGAATTGCTGATGATTTTAGGCTTGGCGATTGGGGGCTTGGGGCTATTTTTAAGCGGTTTACGGCGTATGAGATAAGCGCTTGTTTATGTCCATGTCTGTTATGCTCAAAGGCTTAGCTATCTTATTGCATTCGGGGGGATTGGTGTTTTTTCTGGTGTTAATGTCCTTATTGCAAAACCCAGAAGCCCACATTCAATATCCCACTTTGGCTGGGTTTGTTCGTTCCTATGCGGCGGCCTATAATCTGGGCGGCTTTTTAGCCTTAATGACGCTGCTCAGCGTCGCTATTCCAAGCTTGTTTAATCCCCGCCTCCAACGTTGTGAAATCATTTCTTCAGGGCGTTTAGTGTTTTTAACCCTGATGTTACTCATCCTCTGTATGGCCTACAGCATACGCACGCCGATTCCTCCTGGCGGTTATTCTGATTATCTAGGCATTGGTTATCTGGCTTTATCTAAACCGGTGCAGTTTGCCAGCACTTATTTCATCGGGGTATGCACCGCCATACTGGGTTTATTGGCGGTGTTTCGTATCTGGCCGCGTATGCTCATTATCTTGTCTATGATGTATTTGGTTTATTTCTTTAGCGGCGATATTTTGTTTAATACGGATTTAAAGCAAAACCTGCCCCTGTTACTGGCTTCGTTTGGTTTTGTGCTGCTCATGTTATCCATTGGTATTGTTGCCTTAGCGATATTACGTCCTGCTGAGCCTAACAAGCCTGAAACCTCAGAGAACCCCTTATCGAATATGGGTGCGGCATCTGATATAGAAACACTGCCTATGGAACAGCCGACTAATAGTGCCCAGGAACCCTTGCTGACAGAAACTTATAAAGCGCGAGAAGTTCTCGCACAGTTGCGCAGTGAAATCAACAACTTGCGCCAAGAACATTACGGTGCAGAAATGCAACGTTTGGAGCAATTAAACAGTGCCATTAATGATTTGCAAAAGCGCGTGGAAAATACCGCAAAGCGGCGCTAAAAAGCTAAAACCTGCACTTTTGCAGCCGATGCCTCCCCGCAACAAGCCGATTACACCAAACCCAACAAAAGCCCTATTTTTGCTCCCAGTTCACCCAATTTCGCACCGCCGTCACTCAAATGTTCCAATAATTTATGACTGGCTGTTGCGCCTTTTTGCAAACGCTCGCCCAATTGGCTTAAACGCTTCATCCCCTCTTCTTTACTGTCCGGTGTGCTCAATGCTTGCGTGGCTTGTTGTGCAAGTTCTAACTCTTTTTGCGCTCGCTGCTGAGCTTCGCTATCCGCTTCCAGCGACACGTCATACAGCAAATCATCTAATTGCTTTTGCACATCAGCAATGGCGGCTTCTATTTGCGAATGATCGCCGACCACCACATTTTCCATATTGCCGCCTGCCACCACTACATGATCAGCATCTCCACCCACATAAACATGAGTCTGATGTCCTTGTTTCTCGTCTGACATATATTTCCCCAATACTTTATCTAAATCGAACCAATGACCTTGCCCGTCGGGAAAATGTTGCAGTTTCATGCGTTCATAATCGCGCAATAAACCCAACGGAATCTTGCTGATCGACTCATCACCGAAAGCCCGTTCACTCACCCGATACGTATCATCCAATACCACCGACGCTTGCATGTCCATCTGCGGCATATTTTCTTTTAATTCCAGCACATGATCACGCAATGCATAAAAATATTGCACCGCATCCGCACCACTGACCCACAGCGATAAACGGCGCAAATGATAACTCGCAGTGACCAAAGCACGGGCTTGATACGAAGTGCTTTGTAACTGCACACCGTTTTGCCACACCCGCTGCCCTGCTGTATCGCTAATGATTTCCTTATGATGCATGACGATTAAGCCCGGCATGATATGGCGCGGCAAAAAGCCCGTAAATGCCAACTCATACGCCAACGCCTGACGTTTATCAAAACTGTGCAAAGCGGTTTTATTTTCTTCAGGCAAGCGAGCAGGAATAATCAATTGATGCCTATCCAAGCGATAACACAACTTAAAATACACCATCGCATCCAATAGAAAATCACATAAATCAGCGGGATACATAAAATGCGCAGGAAATCGAATAAATTTATTTGGCTCAAACGCCACCTTTTTCGAGCCTAACATCTGTTCCACATTCGCCACACTCAAACGCCCGCCTTGCTGGCGGGTTTGCTGGGCATAAATCAGCGCGTATACCCCATACGTCAACCAATGCGGGTCTAGCACCAAGGTATTTCTAAACGCATGGCAGAGTAAACCAGGAAAGGAACTGGCAATGCCCAAATTATCCAGTAATTTCAACAAACTCTCTGCACCCAGTCCGGTGGCTTGACTCACACCCTGTTTCTCGCATAAAGCTTCGTACTCACTTTTGGGCAACACCGGGTCGGTTTTCGCACGTTGTTCAAAGGCTTCAATGACTTTCAAATCCGCTGTCAGCAAAGCATGATGTTGTTGAGTATTAATCTGCTGCAATTGCGCATGAAACACCTCCATAAAATCCGCAAACTGGCGTTGATAACGCGGCTCGGCTCGGCAATGTACACAAGACAAAGGATAAAATCCCACAATATTAGGATATTGCACTTGCAGCGTGGCTAAATCCAAACGCACAGGTTCTTGGTCATCCTTATTGCCGACCAGTAGCACAGGGGCGTTATCGCCAAAACTGCGCACATGTTCCAGCCAATATTCTGCCTGCTGATTGGCTTCTACTTCGGCACGTCCACACAACAGCAACACATACACACAACTGCTGCGCAAGAAAAATTGATGCGTGGCATGAGCCACCACTTGTCCACCAAAATCCCATAAATCCGCTTGCAAAATGTCGCTGACCGCATAATGGTGAATATCCACGCCCGGTGTCATGTCTTCCTTGCCTTCTGTGACAGGCTTGTTATACACCGTCCGAATCAGCGAGGTTTTCCCCGCCGCACCATCGCCAATAAAAATCGCCCGCACACGGTTCAGTTTGCGCGTGGTTTTCGCGGCTATTTCTTTTAAACGGGCATTGATTTCTGTTGGGCTGAGCTTCAATACTTCTTCGGACAATAAACAAGAGTCTCGTGCCAACTGTTCGTCCCAATCTTCACCCCGCCAACGGGCCTCGAACCAATCCGCCCAATAATCAAAACCTGATGTACTTAACTGGCGTAATTCACGTAAAAAGCGTGTTTGTTCGGCTTGAAATAAATCGTCATAAGACAAGGTTAAAAAATCAATAACACTTTGATTTTTTTCTAAAAAAACGATATAATCTTGCGCTTTAATTTGTGTACTATCGGTGTAGGCGTAGGCGGCGGCGGCGTTGGCGTTGGCGGCGTTGGCGGCGTTGGCGGCGTAGGCGGCGTTGGCGGCGTTGGCGTTGGCGTTGGCGTTGGCGGCGTTGGCGGCGTTGGCGGCGTTGGCGGCGTTGGCGGCGTTGGCGGCGTTGGCGTTGGCGTTGGCGGCGGCGTAGGCGGCGGCGGCGGCGTCGGCGGCGGCGGCGGCGGCGGCGCGAGCAGCATGCCCGATGTCCCGATCTTTCCATCGCGCTGCACTCCAAGCACATTGCCCAGCCCGTAGCACCTTCAGCAAATACTCTTCACGTCGTTCTGCTGTCCAAAACCACAAAAAATCTCGCCCCTTTTCTACATCTCGGCTTAACGTCGGCAGCATCAACAAGGCGATACGTGCAGCAAAGGCCGCACTCAGCCAAGGATCGTTTAAGGCTTTAAGGCGTTGTTTGATCTCTTCTCGACTTAATGTAGACATTTTTTCTCCTATCGGTGGCGTATGAGTACAGAGCCAAGCCCATTTTGACGCTGTACTATAGGTTAAGCTATTTATCCGCAGATGAGCGCAAATGAGCAATGAGGGAATTGAGGAGAGGGAGCAAAGCAAAAAGGTGTGGTTTTGAGGCGGTTTTTTGAGACGAATAGCAGGCTATTTTTTGATAAAAAGCGGAAAAACAGGGCGAAATCCACGCTTTTGCAGCCGATGCCCCCTGGCAACCCGTCTATTAAACTTCCACATCTTTTAACCAATCCCCTGAACCTTTTTCGCGTAATTCACGTACAGCCAGAGGATATGAATCAATATTGCACTGCTGTTCTAGCAGTAGTTTGAAGGCTTTGGCGGGGATTGGTTTGCCTAACAAAAAGCCTTGTACGTAATCACATTGATGCAAGCGTAAGAAATCAAGTTGATGCTGGGTTTCTACGCCTTCTGCGACCACTTTTAATTTCAACTTATGCGCCATAGCAATGATGGCGGTGACTAAAGTGGTGTCGTCAGAATCATTGCCGATGTCGAAAATAAAGGATTGATCAATTTTCAGCACATCAATAGGAAAGCGTTTGAGATAGCTCAGTGAAGAATATCCCGTGCCAAAATCATCCACTGAAATTTTAACTCCCATGTCTTTAAGCGCCCGCAAGGTTTCAATAGTTTCTTCGGCTTTGGGCATAATTAAACTTTCAGTCAGTTCAAGTTCTAAACGTTCTGGCGGCATTTGCAATTCATCGCACAGGGTTTCAATTTTGCTCAATAAATCTTCTTGAATAAATTGTCGTGCTGATAAGTTGACCGACACTTCCAGCGGGGCATGTTCAGGGTGTGACCATAACATATTGTTTTCACAAGCAGTACGCAGCACTTTCTCGCCAATGGGAATAATTAAACCAGTGTCTTCCGCCAATGGAATAAATTGCGCGGGCGAGACTAATTTTTGTTCTGGACTACGCCAACGCACCAAAGCCTCTGCCCCCACCAAATGCCCACTGGCTAGATCAAAACGTGGTTGATACCACACTTCAAATTCATCAAATTCTATGGCTTGACGTAGCTTGTTTTCCATTTTTAATCGGTTCGCCGAGGCTGAATTATCGCCTACGGTGTAGAACTGATAATTGTTGCGGCCTTGTTGTTTTGCCACATACATGCTGGTGTCTGCATTACGCATTAAGGTGCCTACGTCTCCACCATCTTCAGGATAAATGCTAATGCCAATGCTGGGAGTGACATATAAATCCTGCACATTAAAGCGAAACGGTGAGGCTAAAGCCCGCAGGATTTTGCCTGCCACAATGCCTGCGTTGAGTGGTTCTTTAACATTGCGCAATAGCACGGTGAATTCATCGCCGCCTAAACGCGCTACCAAGTCTTCAGGTTGACGAGTGCAAGATAATAGGCGTTTCGCCACTTCTTGCAGAATGCGATCACCTGCGGAATGTCCTAAAGTGTCGTTAATGTATTTGAAATGATCTAAGTCGATGAACAGCATGGCTAGAGATTGTTCATGTTCTTTGGCGTGTTTGATCGCCTGTTCTACTTGTTGAACAAATAAGGCGCGGTTGGGCAGGTTGGTGAGGGCATCATGGAAAGCTTGATAGGTGAGTTTTTGATTGAGCTTTTTGAGTTCAGCAGTGCGTTCTACTACTGTCTGTTCGAGATTTTCTCGGTGTTTTAGGAGTTCTTCATCGCGCGTTTCAATCGCACCTAGCATGGCGTTAAACCCTTGAGCTAGAATGCCTAATTCATCGGCGCTGAGGTAGTCACAACGCTGGCTATAATCTTTATCGTATGACACCTGGCGCATCAAGTGAGCCAAATGATGTAAAGGACGCACAACAATATTTTGTAAGCGAGAGGTGAGTAAAAAGGCTAAAACAATCGCTCCCAGCACAATGCTAAAAGCAATCATTAAGTACCAGCGAATACGGGTGTGCATGTCCATCAGGCTGGCGACTAATAGCAGGCTGCCCAGCGGTTTATCGAGTGTTTCTCCGGCTTCAGAATCCCACACTGGACGGGCTAAAAATAGGTGGTGAGCCTCTGTGCGAGAAATGCGTTGTAATTGCCCTGTATCCAACGTATCAGGAAGCAAACGCTGGTGTTGTTGTAATAAGGCTTGTAAACGTTCAAACAGAGTTTTAGGCAAGACTAAACTTTTGTCTTGCAATAAAGCACTTAAGGTTTGACGTAATTCTTCAGTTAAAAAGTATTGATCTTGTGCTTTGAAAAAATAACGAAATTGTTCTTTTTGTTGTTCTGTAAAATGAAAATCTTGAGCCATTAAGAAATCCATCACAGCAAGTTTTAATTGATGGTAATCAGTTTGTTGTTGAGCATTACGACGATGATAACTCGCAAAGGCTTGACCATTGAGTTGATAAACTCTGGCGGCGATGATATGAGGATTGGCGTGTAAAGCGGCTAAGGCTTGACCCGCATATTCGGGATATTCAAATCCCAAAGGCCCCGAATTGTTATGCGCCGTCATTTTAGCGGTGACGTTGACATCATTCTGTAAATTTTGCTGCAAACGCAGTAAGTCATAAATAATAAAAGCAGCGCTGCTCAGTAACAAAATGCTGCCGCTAATCAGCAGATTAATCAGAGTCAGTTTGTAGCGAATCGACAGGTCGCGGAAATTGACCATTAGGCCCTCCGTGGCTAAAAATTTGAAATACCATTTTTCATTGAGTCATTCCCTTTACACACCCTGTGAAACCCACGAAAACACCCCGTTTGTTTCATCATGTCGTGTGCAACACAGAGTCAATGTCAATGAGATCATGACAACAAGGTTTGATTTATACCTAGGAGGCTGTCCGAGAATACAAAACCTACTGCGAAAACGTGGGTTTTGGACAGCTTTTCCGCTTTTTTTCGTTAAATAGAATGACTATTCGCCTCAAAAAACCAAAAAACCTGTCTCAAAACCACGCTTTCTCGCTACGGTCTCTATTCTCGGACAGCCTCCTAGCCTGTGCGCGGTATATCTCAATTAAAATGGGTTCTTATCAGTTAGTAGCGGTGGCTGGCGTGCTTGACTAAGCGATAACCTAATTTCAAACCTTGTTTTTGTGCCTGACTGCGATTCACTTCATAACGCACTTTGTTATTTTTGATAATAAAATTGATAATCCCGCCAAGACGGATAAAATCACTCTGTTCCCCCACCGTCAATGTATGTGGTGGTGCGGCTTGTAAAATCTTTTTGACCTGCTGAGGACTTAAACGTTGGCTAATAAACAAAAGATGACAAGCTGTGACAGATTGAGTCGGTGTCAGTCGCTTGATCTGTAAACGACGACCGCCCACAGAATGCCCCTGCAAGGCTTGGTTAAGCGCCTTGCCAAATGGAGAGGCTCCGACAATACAAAGCTTTAATGCTTTGATTTTAGGCCATTGCACATGTTTGGCAAACTGATACAAATGCTTAGCTTTAGCCTCATATTCAGCAGAGTCCGCATAAACTGTGCCTGCCAAGAGTAGTAAAATAACGCTAAGCAGCCTCCCAATCATGTCAAGAAATGCAAGTTTTTTCATTGTTTTATAAGGATATATAAAATGCCGAGTACAACCCTTTATGACAAATTATGGAATGCCCACGTTGTTAAAACCGCAGAAGACGGTACTGCAACACTGTATATCGACCGACATTTGATCCATGAAGTCACCTCCCCCCAAGCTTTTGAAGGTTTGCGTTTAGCTCAACGTCAACCTTGGCGTTTATCGGCTAATCTTGCTGTACCTGATCATAATGTGCCAACTGCGGGTCTTGAACAAGGTATTACTGATTCGGTATCACGCCTACAAGTCGAAACGCTGGATCAAAATTGCGATCATTTTGGTATCACAGAATTCAAAATGCAGGATATTCGTCAAGGCATTGTTCATGTCATAGGCCCTGAACAAGGCGCCACTTTGCCCGGTATGACCTTGGTCTGCGGTGATTCCCACACCTCCACACATGGCGCATTAGGTGCGCTGGCTTTTGGTATCGGCACCTCAGAAGTGGAACATGTGTTAGCCACACAATGTTTATTACAAAAAAAATCAAAAAATATGCGCATTACGGTCAACGGCGCTTTGCCTGCTGGTTTAAGTGGCAAAGACATTATTTTGGCCATTATCGGTCGTATCGGTACGGCTGGTGGTACGGGCTATGCGATTGAATTTGCAGGTCAAGCTATCCGAGAATTATCCATTGAAGGCCGCATGACCGTTTGCAACATGACCATTGAAGCCGGAGCACGGGCGGGCATGGTGGCAGTAGACGACAAAACCATTGATTACGCACGAGGACGGCCTTTTTCTCCCAACAGCGACACTTGGGCACAAGCAGAAAGTGCTTGGCGCACACTGCGCACGGATGATGATGCCATATTTGATGAAGAAATGAGTTTGGATGCCAGCACCTTAGCACCGCAAGTGACCTGGGGTACTTCCCCCGAAATGGTGGTATCCATAGCGGATGCCGTGCCAAATCCTAACAATATCAGTGATGCGGTTAAAGCCGAAGGTATGCAACGCGCCTTAGAATACATGGGCTTAACGGCTGATACGCCGATGCAAGACATCCTTGTAGATAAAGTTTTTATCGGTTCTTGCACCAATTCACGGATTGAAGATTTGCGTGCCGCTGCGGCTATTGCTAAAGGACGCACAGTCGCCAGCAACATTAAAGCCGCCTTGGTGGTACCGGGTTCAGGTTTGATCAAACAACAAGCGGAAGCTGAAGGGCTGGATAAGATATTTCAAGCGGCGGGGTTTGAATGGCGTTCACCAGGATGCTCCATGTGCTTAGCCATGAATGCTGATCGCCTAGAACCAGGGGAGCGCTGCGCTTCCACCTCGAACCGTAATTTTGAAGGCCGTCAAGGTCAGGGAGGGCGCACCCATCTCGTCAGCCCCGCCATGGCTGCTGCCGCCGCTGTCACTGGACATTTTACGGATGTGCGTAGTTTGGATTTAGGCCATTGCCAGCGCAACGCAGAAGCTCAGCCAAAAGACCCGTGAGGCGGGTACTTTCTTTGATAGAAATGGCCTTCAGCGCTGATTTGAGGTGAGAAGCTATGGTTCCACAACAGCATGGTGGAACCATAGCTTTTTAGAGGTTACGAACAATTTTTACGTTGAGATAAGATTTGCATGGCGCGTATTTGCCCTGTTGGAATATGTAACACTGTAGGCTGCACATCGTGCATGTCTTCATGGCTGTAAAACAGCAACGCTTTGCCCTGGTTTTCTAACAGTAAACGATAACAACCCGATGACAGGCTGTCCGCAATCGCTTGTAATTTCGTCTGTTCTGTCTCTTTACCCGATTTAAGCCAAATTTTAGCTGAAGGATAAGCGGCATAATGACTGTCTCGTTGAGCCAAAAAATCTTCCTTGGCCGACTCACTGGCCAGTTGATAAGCCCCCACAAATAACAGCAAAATCACGATGGGCATTAGGATGGCAATAATGCTTTGCAGGGATTGGGTATATTTACCCGATGCCCACCACACCGCTACTATCACTAGATAGGCTACTGGCAACCACCCATGCTCACGTAATACCCCAAAGCCATACATAATGAAATATTGTCCAGGAATATTGACCGACAATAGTCCCAGATTGAAATACTCAAAATAGTTGTAGGCATAACCCCAGCCTGTCACATAAATTAAACCCGTGGTGAGTGCGGGTAAACTCAGCCATTCCCACCAACGTAAATTATCTTGTTGAGACATGATATTTACTATCCTCGCGTAATAATGCCTGAGGGAGGACGCTCAGTCTGAGTGCAAGGCTTGCAATCCTCATCTTCTGCTGATAGTACGCGCCATGCTTTAGGGTTTTTTATCGGTTGTTTCTTGCCACTAAAATTAGAACATCGTAGAAGAAATTTAGAATCCTCTGTGCTGTTTTCTTGAGTACAATTTTTAACCAAATCATCTGTCAGTTTATGTAGTAAACACACGCAGGCGGGCTTGTTATTGGTCACATTGGGTACTGGGTCTTCGGGGGGCTTAGTCTCATCGGCTTGTAAATGAGAAAAGGGTAAAACACTGAGACTGGTGATTAAACATAGTTTTTTTAAAAACATAATGACTCTCCTAAAAGACTTAAGTAGCTTATACACTGGCTAATTCAAAACACACTTGTCCTGCTTGATTATGGCTAATGTGTAAACGATAGCCCGTATGAATGGTTTGTTTCGCTGCTTGATATAAACCAATGCCAAAACCATCGCGTGAAGGTACGGGTTGATTGAGCAATTGTTTCTCAATATCTTTAGACACCTTACTGCCGTTGTCGCACACCGTTAATTTCACCTGGTTCTCACTGGTTTCTAAAGCCACACGAATGCGTAATTCTGATTCCCGCTTACGTTTGTTTAAAGCATTTTCCAATAAATTTTCCACCACATTATCAAATAAATCTTCAGGAATATTCGCATTCCACATAATGCTCATAGAGAATTCAATGCTGCGTTTGCGGTAGCGGGCTTGTAAATTATCCCACCAAGTACGAATAGGAATATTGGTATACACCGATTGTGTCGGTTGTTGCAGCTTGTCTAAGGTACGTTTCAAGCGTTGACTGAGATGCGGCAATTGCCCCTGCAATAAACGTTGCGTATCACCAAAATGCTGCGGCTGAGCACCTTCGATAGCCGAAGTAATGACATATAAAGATTGCAGCAGATTTTTAATATCATGAGTGAGTTTAGCGCCCGTTTCATGAATGGCTTTTAAGTGTGCTTGTTGAGCAAAGGCTTCTTCACGGCGTTTTGCTTGATGAAAATGCTCTAACAACTGCACCAGCAACTTCACATGCGCATAATAAGATCGACTAATGCGCGTGGGCGAATACACCGCGACATCTAAAGATTGCACAGCAATCATCGCCTTATGCTTGGATTCCTGCCCCAACGCACCATGCCCATAAGGTGATTGCCAACCAATACCGCACAGCCAAGGAATACTGTTCAACTGCTGCAAACCTGATTCTAAAAATTGCTCAGGACTCAGCGTTTTATAGGTGCCTGGTTGCGTCAAACTGGCTAACCATTGCTCAAAATGATGGCCTAAATTCAACAAATGCCGCGACCACAGTTGTTGTAAATTATCGTGCGCCGCAAAATTCAACCATAAGCCACTCAACATCAAGACCGCCAGCAGCAATCCTCCCGTGGCATATGACACCGCTTGCACATAGCTCAAGGCCATTAATTTCACTAAAAGCAATACGCCAAACAGCAAGTTTAAAGACAATAAAAAAGCACTTAAAGCATGAAAAAAATCCATGTTTTCACGCGGTTCAACGCTGTTATCCGGTTTCACTAAAAACACCACCACAGGCGCAATCAACATCAGATAACGAGCAATGTCTAAAATGTCGGGAGACCATAGTGTGAGTTCTAATAACAAAGGTAAGTTAAAGCCGAATACATCGAACAATAAAAAAGCCAACATCAATACATTCAACAAACGTGTGCGTAAATGGGGGGCATAACGCCCTGCTAATATTCCCAGTAACATCAATTTCCACAGAATAATCACGCCACTATGAAAAAACACCACCATCGCTGCCACCAATGGTAACAACAGCACATTATGCCAACGTTGAGTCTGCTGCTGCGTTTGAGGGTGGTTGTGGTGGCTACGCGACCACTGCCAGACAAAAAACAACACAAAATGTCCCAGCAATATTGCTTGAGCCACGATTTCAGACCATCCCGGCCACAATACTAAGTACAGCGTGAATAATAATAATGCCAATAAGCGGTGTTCATGATCGGCAAAATGCGTTGTGGCAGGTGGGTCGGGCAAATTCCACATGATGATGTTCCATATTAAAAACAGTGTGATTGAACTTTATTTGATGCAAAAGATGAGGTTTGGGTTAAGAGCCTATACGAAAACGGAATAATCGGCTGCAAATCCGCCCTTTTGGTCAGGTTGTCCGCTTTGGCTCAAAAAATAGCCCGCTATTCGCCTTAAAAAACCGAAAAACCTGCCTCAAAATAGCGCATTTTCGCTTCGATTTCCCATCTTCGTATAGGCTCTAAACCCTTTAGTATAACGTGCTGCGTGTTATCATAATCGCTTTGCACATCCTCTATTGATGATCGAACCCCTCTGCTATGTCAAATCCCCTGCCTTATCTTGATGCTCTTGGTATTACCCCCTGGCAACGGCGCGATAAACCGTTATCGTCCGCAGCGACGCACCTAGAAGAACCTGCGCCTGTGGTCGCGGCTGAAGCGCCGTCCACAACAGCGACTGCACTGCCTACATCCGTTTCCCACCCTCAAAACGAAACGCCCGTATCCACGCTTGTTGCGCCGCCACTTAAGACGCACTTTCAAGAAGAGATGCCTGCTCTTGATGCTCCCCCCGACTATTTAAATATCCCGGATACGGCATTTGATGATCGTTTTGAACCCTTATTACCCGAAGACGACGAACCCTATGTGCCAGAACCCATGCTTGATCCCAAACAAGTCCGCGCACAAAACATCCAACAACTGGATTGGGCAGGATTGCAGAAAACCGTAGAAGATTGCCGTGATTGCGCTTTGCACACCCACAGAACCCAGACCGTTTTTGGCGTGGGCGCGGTGCCTGCACGTTGGCTTATCGTAGGGGAAGCCCCAGGACATGATGAAGATTTACAAGGTGAGCCGTTTGTGGGACGAGCAGGACAATTGCTCAATGCCATGTTACAAGCGGTGGGAGTCAAACGTGAGCAGGTCTACATCGCCAATACCGTCAAATGCCGCCCGCCGCAAAATCGCAATCCAGAAGCCCTAGAAATGGAGACCTGTGCGCCTTATTTGCAACGCCAGATCGCATTGATTCAACCGCAATTAATTGTGCTGATTGGGCGGGTGGCCGTGCAACAAATCCTGCACAGCGAAGAAGCCATCGGACGTTTGCGCGGCACATTACACCAACACGCAGAGACAGGCACCCCCGTGATCGTCAGCTACCACCCCGCCTATTTGCTGCGCCGCCCGACAGAAAAAGCCAAAACCTGGCTGGATTTACAACTGGCTTATCGCACTGTCACGCCATTGAAGTGAGGAACTCAATGCAGTACGTTACTGACCTACTGCCGTATTTAACCATTATGAGGTAGTTTGAAGTTAGAACGTGTTATCGAGAGAGGATGTGTTGAGGAAGAGAAAGCACAAGCGGAAAAGAAATCATTAAGTGTTTTAGGAATAACACCACTCTAAGCGGTGTTATTCCTCAACTGATTAGAAAAGCCTACAAGGTATTCACATCTATTTGTGATGCATAAATTCCCACACTTTACCGGCCCAACCACGGGTTGACCAAGCACCTTTCAAACCGCGTTGTAAGAAGTAAGGCCCATAATGCTTATCTTCAATCATAATATGGTTAGTCAACCAACTCCGTAGAAAATTCAGCAAGTCCATGCTGACAGTTTCTTCTCTTGCTTTCACTTTCTTTTGAATATCCAGCACTTGTGTAGTTAAAGCGAGGTGATGTTTACGATGTTCATCATATTGTGGATAATCAAAAATCCGCATCAGGCTTTCTTCTACGGCAAAATGCACTACGGTATATTGCACCAGTTCAGCAAGAATGTTATCAATGACTACGGCATCATTCTTTTGAATGATGGCTCCATATAAATCATTGAGTAGCTTGACCAACACTTTGTGTTGTTCATCAATTTCTTCTATGCCTACACTGAGTTTTTCATTCCATTCAACCAATGGTTTTATATCCATAAACTTCCCCCTTTTTTAGCAAAAATGATGGTTTAATAGCAACACATGATACAGAATATTTTTTTGTGAAATTTATTTTGAATAACAAAAAACACTTCTATTTCATGTTTAATGTGATAGACGTACAAAAATAGCCAATGGTGTATTTCGACTCAAAGATCACAACATTGTGCTCAATATAGTGTAGTTCATTTGGTCAAGGCTGCTTCAGGTAATAAAGCCTCTGAAGTGAAGTCGGTTTCTTTGTGTGCTGTGGCTGGATGCTGGCGATAGCCTTTAGCACGCAACAGCAGTAAGACGAGAAAATCCAACACACAGTAAAACGCACCTGAAGCTAATGGCGGATTAGTATTGCTGAGTCCCCAATAGGGCACGTCTGGTCGCCAAGTCCAATTACCTAACCAAGTACCGTAAATTTCTAAGCTGAGTGACAACAAAAACATGGTGGTGTATAAACGTCGTTCTTCGCCAGTCAGCCAACAGGCGGCAAACATCAAAAAGAGTACAAGTCCAAATTCATCAAAACCTAACCAGTAACCTGCAAAAATATAAGGTGTGACTAACAAAGGCACTAAGTAACTGACCCAACGAGGCAAGCTTAATGCCAGTACACTACCGACTAAAAATAGCAATACATGACCGGGAGGGACATAGTGCGGAATATTGAAAAAACGGTAATCATAAAGTCCCCAGACTAATGAGCAAAACATTTCTCCCAAGGTGGCAAGCACTAAACAACTCATTAATAAAAACTGTTCCGCCTTATTCACTTTTTGATAAATAAATAAAAACAGTCCCCAGAAGAACACGCTAACGGCGATTTGTCCCCATACGGGAAAAGCAGCATCCAGATATAAACCGATGATCATTAAAACGGTAATCACTCCAGCTTGTTTTGCATTTAATGTCGTGTGTTGTTTAAGCATTATCGTCCTTTATAAATCCACATCCAAAAAAACATATTTTCGGCATCATTAAAAGTCTTGTTTTGTTTTTTTCTACTATCAGGTTAATGTATGTTTGCATAATTAATATCGTTGTTTAAGCAATGCAAGGAGAACTTTATGAACACAGTTACACCTTTTGCAGCTACCTGTTCTTTACTCAATGAAGCCTGGAACGATTGGGTGGCTGCCGATAGAGAACAAGGCTTAGAGCAGAAAAATGGTTCATTTTATCATTATGCGAATACCACAAGCGTGGAAAAATTGATGTACAACACACCTTTATTTCAACGCCGATGTTGACACCTGATCGCCTACAACCCTTAGCTGCACGTATGCGCCCGCGCAGCTTGCAAGAGATCAGCGGACAAAGCCATTTATTAGCGGCGAATAAACCGCTGTATCAAGCCATTGAAACCGGGCATTTGCATTCGATGATTCTTTGGGGGCCACCCGGCACTGGCAAAACCACCCTAGCCCGCCTCATCAGCCGCTACGCACAGGCTGAATTCATCACGCTGTCGGCGGTGTTAGCCGGGGTTAAAGACATTCGTGCCGCGATGGAACAGGCCAAAGCGCACCAAGCGCTCCAGCGTGCCACGATTCTTTTTGTAGACGAAGTGCATCGTTTTAACAAGGCTCAACAAGATGCTTTTCTGCCCTATGTTGAAGATGGCACCATTACTTTCATCGGTGCGACCACTGAAAATCCTTCCTTTGAACTCAATAACGCCTTGCTCTCCAGAGCGCGTGTATATCTTCTGAAATCATTGCAAAGCGATGATATTAAACAACTGTTACAACGCGCACTCAAAGCGGAGCAAGGTTTGAATCAAGCGGTGGACTGTGCGCCACCGCTATTGGACACGCTGGCACAAGCGGCTGATGGTGATGCCCGCAGAGCTTTGAATTTACTAGAAATTGCGGCTGATTTAGCTGAAGGTGACATCACTGAAGAAGTGTTGCAAGACGTGTTGGCAGGCGGTTCCACACGACGTTTTGACAAGGGCGGCGAAGCTTTTTATGACCAAATATCCGCCTTACATAAAGCGGTGCGCGGCTCTGCACCTGATGCCGCCTTGTATTGGCTGGTGCGCATGTTGGATGGCGGCTGTGACGCGCTCTACATCGCCCGTCGCCTGCTACGCATGGCCAGCGAAGACATTGGCAACGCCGATCCTCGCGCCCTAACTTTAACGCTTAACGCCTGGGATGTGGTAGAACGCTTGGGCGCACCGGAAGGTGAATTAGCCCTCGCGCAAGCCGTGTTGTTCATGGCGACGGCTGCAAAAAGTAACGCGGTATACAAGGCATTTAAAGCTGCAACAGCGGATGTCAAACAACACGGCAGCCTAGAGGTGCCGTTGCATTTGCGCAATGCCCCCACGCAATTGATGAAAAAGCTGGGTTACGCCCAGCAGTATCGCTATGCCCACGACGAGCCTCACGCTTATGCGGCGGGTGAGCAGTATTTTCCTGAAGCGCTCAATGGGCAGCAATATTATTTTCCTGTCGAACGCGGATTGGAAATTAAAATAGCTGAAAAACTGGCTTATTTGCGAGCGCTGGATGCTCAAGCCGAGCAAAAAGTCTAAGAGCCTATACGAAAACGGGATAATCGGCTGCAAACCCGCCATTTTGAGGCAGGTTTTCGCTTCGATTTCCCATCTTCGTATAGGCTCTAAACTTCACCTCTTTTTTTAATTCAAGGACATCACCTCATGCAAGTCACCCCCACTGATCCGCGCCATAGTCTAGCTTTACAACGTTTATTGCAAATTATGAATGAATTGCGTAGCCAATGTCCTTGGGATAAAAAACAAACTTTAGAATCTCTGCGACACCTCACCATTGAAGAAACCTATGAATTGGGCGATGCAATTTTACAAAATGATTTAGAAGAAGTTAAAAAAGAATTAGGCGATTTAATGCTGCATATTGTGTTTTACGCAAAAATAGGCGCAGAACAAGATGCTTTTGATTTTTCTGACGTGTTAAACAGTGTGTGTGAGAAATTAATTCACCGTCATCCACATGTGTATGGTGATGTTAAAGCTGAAGATGAAGCCAGCGTCAAACGCAATTGGGAATTGTTAAAGCTCCAAGAGAAAGGCAATAAAGAAAAAGGTGTGTTAGATGGAGTGCCTCAATCCTTACCCGCTTTGATTAAAGCCTGGCGCTTACAACAAAAAGTGCATGGCGTGGGTTTTGACTGGGATAATATTGCTCAAGTCTGGGATAAAGTGGAAGAAGAAGTCAATGAGCTTAAAGAACTCATGAATACAGACAAACAGATTGATGATCACGCCGCCGCAGAACATGAGCTAGGCGATGTATTATTTAGTCTGGTCAACTACGCTCGCTTTGCTAAGCTTGATCCAGAAGCGGCATTAGAAAAAACCAATTTACGGTTTATGCAGCGTTTCAAATATATGGAACAAGCGATTAAAGCGGATGGTAAAAATTTGCAAGATTTAAGCGTGCAAGATATGGATGTTTATTGGGAAGCCGCTAAACAACAAGAAATTAGTAACAAATGAACACTAGCGGCACGAAAATATTAGACTTATTTAGCATCTAAACGAGTCACGCCATTCCAGTTTTCTAGCGGTGGACTGTGTTGAAATGCTGCACAACGTTCTATATAAATCTGCACCACGCGATCATCAAACAACACTTGTTGTAATTCTTCAAACACGCTTTGTGCCGCCGACCATTGGCGTTCTTTATAGAGTTCTAAGGCGTGTTCATACTGACTTAAAGTCTCTAATTTGCGGGTTTTGCGCGGTTCTGGATCAAGGTTAAACACGTCATAAATCGTGCTGGCCTGACTTTTCCCTTTGACCTGTACCGTGTCAACTTCTCGTACCAATAAATCCTCGGTTTGCGTCAAGCTTTGATAGGTCAGCGCAGTCATACCGAAATAAATGCCATAGTGCTTGGTCAGGCTTTGCACCCGTGCTGCCATGTTGACCGTATCGCCAATCACGGTGGTTTCTAAACGGCCTTCAAAACCAATGGTGCCTAGCGTTAAAGCACCGGTGTGTAAGCCAATGCCGATTTTAATAGGGGCTTCTCCTTTCAACGTGCGGGTGTGATTAAAGGCATGTAATTCTTGCAAAATACCCAAAGCGCCCGCAACCGCATCATCGGCACTGCTGACACGATTACCCGCAAATAAGGCCATGATCGCATCCCCAATGTATTTGTCGATAAAGCCGCCATTGGCGACGATGCAAGGGCCGATAAATTTCAAATAATCATTCAAAAAATGAAACACTTCTTCGGCGGGCATGGGTTCTGACAAGGTGGTGAAATCACGAATATCAGAAAACAACACCGTCATATTTTCTAAGCTCGCATCCCCTAACTGAATATCTTCCATTGCATCTTTGCCTAAATGTTCTAAAAATTCAGTCGGTACAAATCGTTCAAAAGCCACATTCTGCGCTTTGATTTTTTCATAACTACGAGCATTTTCAATGGCCACTGCGGCTTGGCTGGCTAAGGCGCTGATAATGTCCATTTGGCTATCAGAAAAACGCATCGGTTGTTGCGTCTCTGGATTAATCGGATCAAGCAATTGTAGTACACCAATGGTTTGATCATGGCGATCTTGCAAGGGCACGATCAACATATGTTCATCTGTGTCGTTATCTGTGATTTGAATGGGTAATTTATTATCCAATGAATTCAGGCTCACAACATCTTTGTTTCTGTTCTGATAATCTAGAAATTTTAATTGTGCCGCTTGTGCCAAGGTTTGGTTGTTTAAATCGGTAGAGGTGTCACGCATAAACAAATTTTGCGAATGACTTTGCATAATTTTGAATTGTAGTTCTTTATTTTCTAGTGTGTATAAAGTGCCGCCATCAGCATGACTTAAATGACGTGCTTCAGATACAAAAATCTCTAATAAATTATTGAGATTTTTCTCGCTGGATAAAGCATTGCCGACTCGCGTCAGAGTATTTACCGTGCTTTTTAAGACTTTAAAGAACTCCTCTAATTGACAAGCCATACCATTAAAAGCATCCGCCAGCACACCTAATTCATCCTGCATATCAAGCTTAATTTTGTAGGCTAAATCGCCGGAGGTAATACGCTTGACACCTTCTAGTAACTCTTTGATAGGGTTAAGAATGCTGCGTGCTAATGCAAAGCCTAACAGGGTCGCCCCAGCAATACACAAGAGCATGATGCCGAGCAAGTGCAAAGCTGCTTGTAAAGTGGTATCCACATATTTGTCCGCAGGCACACTGAGCGATAACACGGCTACTGGAGTATCGGTGTTATCGAGCAAGGCTTGATAAGCTAATAATTGCCCGCCGTATTCGATGTGGGCTTGTTGTAAGCTGCGATGATGATGGAGTTGTTGCAGAGTGAGTTGATCTAAATCAGGCAGGCTGTCTCCGCCTAATAATGATTGGCTGATGACTTGTTGATCGCGCAAAATCACTGCGCTCACGCCTAATAAATCCCCGATTTTATCCAGCAATTGACTGTTTTCATTAAGAATGTAACGCACCAATACCACTCCAAATAGCTCTCTCTCCATGCCGTCTTTAAAAATAGGCGCTACGGCGGTGATAGTCAGCAAGGGGGTGTCAGCATTGTCCAACCATTCTGTAGCCGTCTGACTTTGTTGGCTATCCAATACGGCTTGAGTCAGCGGATGTTGGGTGAAATCACGCTGCTGATCAGGATTTCCATATCGCTCATTGTAAGCATTGCCGATGATTTGATGGCGTTTGCCGTCCAACACCAAGACTTGATCAATCCTTTCTCTTTGTAACAAGCGGTGTAAATAGGGTTCGAGTTTTTGCTGAATGCCGAAAAAGCTTAAACTTTGCAGGGTGGAGTCATTGGATAAAAAACCCGCCATATCTTGAATTTTTGAGACTTGATTGGCGTAAATCAGTTCCGCTACCTGCAAGTTATTGCGCATTTTATCCTGCGCTTCTTGCTGGATTTTTTCGGAAAAAAAGTAAATCGCATACGCCGTTGTAGCGATGCTGGCAATGCAGGTGATGAGAAACACCGTGGTGAGGAGTTTTGTTTTAAGCTTCAGATATTTAAGCATGGGAATTGTCCATCATGACAAGGTATGACAGCACTGAAAGTCATTTCCACAGCAGAGGCTGTTTGATAGGCGTGGGGTCTTTTTGAAGACGGGTGTCTGTTGTTTAAACAAGCACTCACAGATAAATGTGAATTAGCGTCTACAAAAAGAACAAAGAAAATGGATGCCATCAATGAATCCATTCATCATGAAAATTACTTTTGCATGGCAAATCTTAATACTGCACGTTCTAATGCTGCGACTAAAGTCTGTTGATAAAAACGTGAGGATAATAAGACTTCTTCCTGACGATTCACAATGACTCCGCATTCCACCAAAATCGCGGGCATCTTAGCGTTTTTTACAATCAGCAAATCATCAAAACGATGAATTCCCTTGTCTTCATCCAGAACAGGACGATGTTCTCCTGCTATAGGCTCGGCATGATGCAAGGTGGGTTGTAACTCAAGACTGCGCAGTTCTTCACCTAATACATGAGCAAATGCTAAACTACGTTCATATTGCGGATTTTTATTGGAAATAAATAAAGAATAACCTTGGAAACGATCACTGTAATGATGAGAGGTTTTTTCATATTCCCAGGTGGATAAATAATGCGGTTGTACTGAATCATGATGAATAGAAATCAATAAGTCTGCTTTTTTTGCATTGGCTAAACTGGCGCGTGCATGTAATGGCATTTCGGGGTTAGCGGCTGAAATAATGAAGCTGTTATTAAACCCTTGATGCAATAAGCGTTGGTGTAAAAGAGTTGCCAGCGTTTGATTGAATTGATACTCCTTAATACCTCGTGCGCTAGTCGCGCCTGGATGCTTAGGAGAATGACCAATATCAATGGCGATGATGAGTTGTTTATCCATGCAATGTAACGAAGTGTCTTGTGCGCTGGCGGTGAGTATGAAGGCGGGGTTCCAGAAAAAGAAAAATAGACAATAAATGAGCGTTTTCATAGCTGGGTTCACTTGGCGGTTGTTTAGAGACAGGGTTCATTAAGCGCCTTAAACAAGGCTTAATACCCAGCTACCTACAGGTTGCGTGCCAAATGAAATGAGCGGCTTAGTGTTTGAGGAATGACCTTCACAAGGCGATTTTTGTTGCAATACTCATTGCACAACAAAAATCAACGTGACTGGGCGGAAAAACGCCTAACCCCAATTATTTACAGTGAGCTTATATAGCTAAGAGCCTATACGAAAACGGGAGCATCGGCTGCAAACCCGCCCTTTTGGTCAGGTTTTCCACTTTTTTTCGTTAAATAGCTCGCTATTCGCCTTAAAAAACCGAAAAACCTGCCTCAAAATGGCGAATTTTCGCTTCGATTCCCCATCTTCGTATAGGCT
>JADGEH010000131.1 GCA_016744475.1 Thiotrichales bacterium
CATTAGGCGATCAAGGCCAGCGCTTCAGCTATCCGCCCATCATCAGTTATTTTGCCGAAAGCATTGAAGCCCTATGGATTGTATTCTGGGCGGTGATAGGCGCTTGGTTAGCTTGGCGGTTACAAAACCCTTTAGGATTAGCATTAAATTTCAGCGCCAGTTTTCTCGCATTAGTCGGCAGCAGCTTCATCATGCTAGTGTTTTACGGCATCTGGATTCCTCTCGTCACGCCCATCATCACCTTTATAGCTGCCATCATCACTGTCATGAGCGCCCGCCGCGCTTATCTTGCGCTGTATGACGCACTCACCGGACTGCCGAACCGCACCCTCTTTATGCAACAACTGCGTCGTGCGCAATATGGCAGTTGGTTTTATCGCAAAACCCATCCCGTCGAAAACCCAGACACCATAGACCTGTCTCAACAACCCCTCACCACCGTCGTGCTATTACTCGACTTAGAGCGTTTTAAAGTTATCAATGCCGTGCTAGGGCCCGAAACCGGAGATCACTTACTCAAAGCTTTTGCCAGTCGCCTGCGAGACATACTCAACCGCTTTGTTGCACAAACGCCCAACGCTCGCCTGCCCAACTTAGCCCGCGTCGGCGGGACAGAATTTGCCGTATTATTACGCCACCCCGCAGACGTGTTTGACATCACAGAACTCGCCAAAGACATGCAATATCGCATCATGCAACCCTTTGAAGTGAAAGGACATGAGATATTTACCTACACCAACATCGGCATCGCTTTAGGTTTTGCAGGTAGCGAACGCGCCTTATTGCGCGATGCCCATGCCGCCATGAACCGCGCCAAAGCCCTGGGCAAAAATGCGCCAGAAATCTTTGAAGCTTCTACAGGTTCAGAAGAAATCAAACATTTTCAAATTGAAACTGATTTGCGTCGAGCAGTTCGCCGCCATCAATCCGCTTTTTCATCGACCAGCTCCGCCATTAATGAATTCCCCGTGTACTATCAACCGCTGGTGTCTTTAAAAACCGGGCGTATAGCAGGATTTGAAGCCTTAGTACGCTGGCAACATCCCACACGCGGTTTAGTTTCACCGATTGAATTCATTAATATTGCCGAAGATACCGGATTGATTGTTGATATAGGAGAATGGGTATTAGTCGAAGCTTGCCGTCAAGCCTTTGAATGGCAAAGTCAGTTTTCTCAATATGAACAACTGATTCTAAGCGTCAATTTATCGGGCAAACAATTTGAACAAAGCGATCTTAATGAAAGAGTCATGCTTGCTTTAAAGAAAAGTGGATTTTCATCGCAAAATTTAAAATTAGAAATCACTGAAAGCATGATCATGAAAGACCTCGATGCCACGGTTGACATCTTAAACCGACTTAAAGCTATCGATATACAACTCAGTATTGATGATTTTGGCACCGGTTATTCATCCCTCGCCTACTTAACTCAATTCCCCACCGACACCTTGAAAATTGACAAAGCCTTTATCAAAAACATGTTGCTCAGCCAGCAAGATAGAACCATTGTTAAAACCATCAATGCATTAGCACACGACTTAAACATGGAAGTGATCGCAGAAGGTATTGAAGAAGTCGAGCAACTATTACATCTCCACGCCCTAGGCTGCGAATATGGTCAAGGCTATTTATTTTCCCCTCCCGTTCCGCGAGAAAAAGCTGAAGAAATGTTAAGAGAAAATCCTTGCTGGTTACAAAATTAATCAACAGAGCCTAGTATTATTGCAAGCAGTTGATTTTATTCCCCCTCCTGCGAGAAGGGGAAGCGAATAGCTTGAATTCTAAGTTTTTTTCCTTAACTGAATGGCGGTGATGCACCGCATGGGAATGCCGTCTTGACCGCGTTGCGGTCAGTACCGATATATCGCAAGCCTATCAATGATGTACTAGCGCTTAATCACCGATAAACCCAAAGTTTCAGGCTTAGCTTGTTGTTTAGTAAAGCCCACCGAGACTAAACGCTTCATCGTATTATCTTGAAAAGAATTGCCTTTTCTTTTGGAATAGGGCGTTCCCGTATAATGAAACAAACGCCCATTCTTTCGCAATACACGATGCAAGTCTTGATAAAAATCTTTGCTGTACATCTCACCGCTTAAAGAAAACCGAGGTGGATCATGAATCACCGCATCAAACTGATTTGCCTCTAAGGTTTTCACATACGCCACCGCATCCGTATGCACCACCGTGATATTCTCATTATTCAATTCCTTAGACCAAGGATTGTGCTGACGAATTTTAAGAATATACTCATCTCGTTCTAAAGACATCACACTGCTTGCCCCCAAGCGCATCGACCAAATAGCGGTATAACCCAAACCGCTACACGTATCCAATACATTAAACCCAGGGGCGATGACTTCTTGCACTTTCTGCTTTGCATCAATAAAAGGATCATAATCTTTTGTACGGTGCATTTGCACGCCACTGATTTCTACGGTCGGTGCATAATCAGGCGTAGGGACTAATTTATAATAATGCTCCCCGCGATACTCTACTGGACTTAAAACATTATCCGTATATTCAAACAGCTTTCTTTCATGCTTTTTAATATAACGTAAATCATCAAAACTCACTGTGTTTACATCATCCAGAATGAGACTGTTATCTTTAATCGCAAATTCTGCTTTGCTTTGATTCACGTCCACAGAAATACTCACAGAGGTGCATTCTTTTTTGATCGCGGCTAAAACATCCGCCGCTACTTTAGAAAAAAGGAAATAAGTGTTCTTCATTAAGGTTCCTGTCATTCATACTTGCACCAGCGCTCAGCGCCACTGCTATTCACTTAAGAAAAAAGGCTTTGAATTCAACGTGTCAACCTCCCCTCCTCCAAGGAGGGGATTGAGGGGGGGGGGATGAAAGGCAACATTCCTTAAAAATACATTAAAGAAGGCTGCTGTTGTTCACCACCCCCTAGCCCCCTCCTTCGAGGAGGGGGAATAAAATCAACTGCTTGCAATGATAATGGCAAAGCGGTGAATAGCAGGATCACCACCCAAGCATAGCCGCGTTGAATTTTAGCTAAAGCACTGTGTTTAATCAGTGCCAAGCTTTCTTTGAAATGCTGCTGCTGATATTGAATATGCTTTGAAGTGCCTATCATCCAGATAAAAGGCAGGTAAAACAAAGCACTGGATTTGAGGCTAAAGCGGTAGAGCAGGGCGGGAAGAAAGAAAAAAGGCGTTAAACAGGCAGAAAATAATTTGAGCAATATATCAGATTCATCTAAAACACGGCCTATCCAGTGTCCAAATTTGAGACCGGGTACCTTGTTAGTGAATGCCTGATAGCGCTTAGACTCCATGCCAGGTAATAGTTCTGGCGGGTGAAATATATCAGTTGCCCAGACAATCCGATACCAATTGTTAGGGATAGAGCTGAGTGCTATGAGAGGGTGACGGAAAAAATGAAAGGTGGTAGCGGAGAATTTGCAGATAAAACTACCCCCTACTACTATTCCTACTATTGTTCCTATCCCTATTATGATTCCTCCCACTATCGCTATTATTCCTTTTACTTCGAGTACTCCTATTACTATAACTAAAATGCCTACTAGTACTTTCATTGAGTATTTACCCAGCTTATCTAGCGTATTGTAAGTATTATCTAACCAAGCAAACACAAGGAAGGGCAGTAAAAACACAATAGTCATTAGCCAAACCATCAGTGGTAGCACAAACCATAAGTAGCCAGCACTGATGATCAAGCTCACGCTGCTCCACAACCAGAATGACCCATTGAACCTTTTCCAAAAACTCCCAAACCACCGCAAGCCCATTTCCGTAGAAGCCTCGGTGCGCAATAACAGCAGTGGTGCCAACACGACCGCGACCACCAAATGAGTATAGATTTGCCAATACCAGGCGATAAACAGGGATAAAGACACCGCGAACAGGCTTTCCACTGCGGCGAGCACAGAGAATTCCAGGTTTTCTGCTGATGCTACGCTGGATGTCCAACGCCAGCGCGGTGCGGACTGTTCGGTGGAGGGGGAAGGAGGGGGATTGACAGCATCCAGAGCAGCCTTGAGTTCTGCCAACTGTTTATGCTGCTCAGCGTGACGGAGCAGTTCGATAGCCTGCATGACTTGTGGCACATTGAGATGGAGATATTCCAACGCCACACCATAACGCATCCGCACTTCTGCAAACTCAGCCGGAGTGCATTTTTTCAGACGGGCTAAAAGAGGGAGGGTATCAGGCGTAGACATCAGCCGATTATATCTGACTTTGCAGAATTTCTCGTGCCAGCGCTCGGTGCTCGTTGCCTAGCATCACTGCCATTAAGTTTAGCTAGGAGCATTTCAAATAGCTGATTTTATTACTTATCTTCGCAGGATGGGGGTTAGGGGTGGTGAAGAAAAGCTATTTTCCTTAACTTAATGGCAGTGACCCTCAGTGTGGGATAAGTCCGTGGATAAATCCGTGTATAAGTCGTGGGATAATAATGGTAAAACTTAGCCGTCCATCCATGCTCTCAATATTGGCTTTTTAGCTGTGAATATCTACGCCTCTTAAACAACACCTATATACCTAATATACATACATGTATGATTTCTTAATGATTGATTTATAAACAGTAAACAAGCTTATCCCACAACTTATCCCCTTTAATAAACATAACAATAATTTTATATATAAGAATGACTTAAATGATATTGCAGAGGGATTGAGTGGTGCGAAACGCAGATATTTGCCAACGCCCTATAAATTTTCTGCGTTTTCTACGGCTTAAATTTGTACTTTTCACCTGTTCGACTCCGTTTTTTGATCTCGACTCATTGACAAGCCTATGAGATAAACCCTAACAGCGTTAAACCTCATCATTGTAAAATCTACATTTCTAAGCATCCGCTGCATCAGGTAATATATGGGACTTGATGGGGTATTCATCGTCCGTTCCCACCATGTCGTAATCCACTTCATTGATGACGAGATCAGAGGGGCTATAAGTCACGCTATTACCCGTGGGACTGGTGCTGGCGGTATTGGTATTCCCTGCATCATCTGCCGCGACATCGGCGCTCAAACTGACCACAACATTGCCACTGTTGCTCATCCCGCTCACAGCTACATTGTAGTTCGTGCCACTACCAGTCACTTCAACGCTATTTGCACCTGCGGTGCTGGATAAGTTGACATCTGTGTTGCTAAAACCCGTCACGCTTTGGCTAAACACCACGGCATAGTTCAGCACCGAAGCACTGCTAGAAGCGGGTTGTCCTGCGGCGCGATCTATGGTCACGGAAGGTTTGCCCGTATCGATTTCCATGCTCAGTGCGCTGGATGCAGGACTGCTATTGCCTACCACATCTGTCGCAATAGCGCTGATATTGTGAACACCCTCGGTCAAGGTTGACGCGCTGATGCTCCAATTGCCGCCCGCATCTGCGGTATCGCTACCGAGCTAGACGTTGGTCAAATACGATGAGGGAAGACATACTGGAAACGTTGTAATTTTCATGAGTCATCTGTTTATTACTCACTCAGTTATGCCCATGATGTTCAACGCATTGCTCAATCAGTACGTGGGCATTTGGGTGTGAAACACGCGCTTCATTGGTCTTTTGATATCAGTTTTTTAAGTCCCAAGTCGCATTAGAAAAGACTATTCGGCTGAAAATTTTGCTGTGATTCGTCACATTGATCTTAATCTTTTGAAGAAAGAATCCGCTCTTAAACAAGGATTAGCGGGCAAACGCAAACGGGCTGGATGGGATAAGCATTATCTTGAAAAATGGCTGACACTGGTTGAATTCCGCATTGTAGTTCAATGGCCCTGATTAATTGACAGAGTAAACAGCAAGTGTAAAATGCTTTTATAAGATAAGGAGAGATCATATTGCTCTCTTTCTGGTATTACCCATAATAAAATTGATTCCATAATAGTTTCATTGATGTTACGCAGAAGTTTTTTTCGTAGGTTTTGTATTCTTTAAACACGAAAAAATGCTCCAGCTTCACGGTCTGAGTTTTATTTGTTCCATGCCGAGAGCTGTTTTGTGCTAAACACACGCGATTGCGTAACCTGAGTCATTAAATCTTAATTGGAACATTTGAGCCAAACCTCACATTAATATACACACAGGAGCGAAAGGTTGTGGCGGAAAATAAAGATAATATGCAGTTGAATCGTCGAGATTTCTTGAAATTGTCGGCGACGGGGTTGAGCTTAACTTTAGTTGGATTTAATCCAGTTTTGGGAACATTTCAAGAAGCATACGCAAAAAATGCCCCTCAAGCCGATCAATGGTTTATGTCGGTTTGTCCGTATTGTGGGACGGGCTGTGGTGTCAATGTGGGTGTCTCAAATGATACCGTTGTAGCCGTCAAGGGAATGCCCGATCACCCGGTGAATAAAGGCGAACTGTGCATTCTAGGTAAAAACCTCGTCGGCATATTAAACACGCCTGATCGTTTATTACTCCCACAAAAGAAAGTGGGCCATCAATTCAAACCCATTGCCTGGGAAGAAGCCACTGATACAGTTGCCACTCAATTAAAAGAAACCATTGATAAAAATGGTGCGGATTCTTTTGCAATGTATGTCAGTGCCTCTGAATACATTGAAGAATATTATGTTTATAACAAATTTGTAAAAGGCTGTTTAGGTACAAATAACTTAGAATCAAGTGCACGCTTATGTTGGGCCAGTGGAGTGGTTGGTTTAGTAAAAGCCTTTGGTTCAGATTCCCCGCCTTGTTGTTTTGATGATATTGAGGTTGCCGACCTGTTCTTTGTCGCTGGGTATAATCCCTCCTCTTCAAAGCCTATCTTTTTTAAACGCTTAATGAAAGCTAAAAAAGCGAACAAAACAAAAATGATTGTCATTGATCCGCGCAGAACAGATACAGCAAAAAAAGCGGATATTCATTTACAAATCAAACCGGGCACGGATGTTATTTTATTTAACGCCATTACTCGCGAATTAATCAATAAAGGCTTGATTGATGAAAAAGAAGCCAAAAGTATTACCCAAGACTTTGATAAGCTAAAAGAACATGTTCAGTCTTTTACGCCTAAATTCGCAGAAGAGAAAACCGGTATTTCTGAGAGACAATTGTCTGAAGTCGTTCAATTGATTGGACAATCTAAAGGCGCATTGTTCATGTGGGGGCAGGGACTGAATCAAAGTCGTATTGGCACGCGCAAAGTCACCTCTTTACTGAATATCCCATTTATCACAGGCAATATCGGCAAAGCCGGTGCAGGCCCGCTAGCCGTGACCGGACAATCAACGGCGATGAGTTTGCGCGAAGTTGGAGCTTTGCCCAACCTGCTTCCGGGGTTTAGAAAAGTCAATGATTCACAAGCACGTCAAGATATTGCAAAAATTTGGGACGTTGATCCGCAAAAAATGTCACCCAAACCTGGTCGCACAATTCCCGATATTTTAAACGCTATTGAAGCGGGGGAAATTAAGGCCTTATGGATTATCCATTCAAATCCTGCGGCGACTTTCCCCGATACCTCCTGGGTGCGCAAAACACTCAATAAATTAGACTTTTTGGTGGTTCAAGATTGCTATCACCCCACTGAAACTAGCCAATTTGCACATATTTTATTGCCTGCCGCGCAATGGGCGGAAAAAGATGGCTCGATGACCAATTCTGAGCGTGGTATGAATTTGATCGAACAAGCCGTTCAACCGCCTGGAAAAGCAAAAACGGATATAGACATTGTTATGGCTGTGGCAAGAAAAATGGGCTTTGAGAAACAGTTTTCTTTCCAAAAAACAGAAGATATTTTTGAAGAATTCAAACGCTGTACCACGGGTCGTCCAAACGATATTAATGGATTGACTTATGCGCGAATGGGTAAAGAAAAAGGCTTGCAATGGCCGGTTCCCACCGCTGAACATAAGGGCACAAAACGGCGTTTTATGGATCAAAAATTTCCAGGCAAATTAAACCTGGCAATGAATCAACACGCTGATCCGTTAGAAATGCCTGATAAAGAGTTTCCTTTGTGGTTATTAACAGGCTTGGTGAATGAACAATATCACTCACGGACGCGAACCAGTAAGATTCCTTCATTAAATCGTGCAGTCTCAGAACCCTTTGTCGAAATTCATTCTGAAAATGCCAAGGCATTGGATGTTATGGCAGGGGATTTATTGAAAGTCACTTCTCGGCGTGGGCAATTAACGGCGCGTGCGGTCATTACCGATAATATTTTAAAAGATGCCGTCTTTATTCCTTATCATTTCAGTTTCTTAGCTGGAAAAGATAAAAGCGTGAATGATTTGACCATTCGTTCTTTTGATGAATCGGCAAAACAACCGGAATATAAAGCCGCCGCCGTTAAAATTGAAAAAGCTTAAGCGATGAGGATATCCCCATGCCATCGTGGTTTGAGAGATTATTTAAAGGGTGGTCAGATACGAATATCAGACCACCTGGGGCACGATCTGAGAAGCATCTATTAGCGACTTGCATTAAGTGTGGGCGTTGCATGATGGTTTGTCCGTACCAATCAATTAAAATTGCCGATTGGGGCAGTAAATATTATGGAACGCCTTATGTAGACCCAGATGCCATGCCCTGTTATTTGTGCATGAAATGTCCTGAGGTGTGTCCAACAGGTTCTTTAAGCACGGTTTCAAAAGAAAACGTGCAAATGGGGCGTGCGCACGTTGTTCACGACACTTGCCTTTCTTGGCAGGATGATTTGTGTAATCTGTGCTATAAGCGTTGTCCATTACAAGATAAGGCGATTGATCTCAATGATGATTTGCAACCTGTAATAAAAAATTGCGTTGGTTGTGGGGTGTGTACCTATGTGTGCCCAACTCAGCCCAAATCCATTGTTATCACGCCTCAGAGAAACCTGTCATGAAACTGTCCTATCAACATTATCGTCGCCCTTTTCAATTTGCTATTTTAGGTTTATTGATTGCTATTCCTTTGCTTAACTTGCTCAAAGTCGATGCTGTTCAAGGCATGTTATGTTCAATTGGTGCGGCAGGGTATGAAATCACTTGTGCTCTTGGTGCGTTACAATCGATGTTAGCCAGCCGAGAAATCAATTACTCGTTATTATTATCCGCCAGTGTCTTTATTTTATTGGCCATTTTCTTAGGACGTGTATTTTGTGGCTGGATTTGTCCACAAGGTTTACTGTCTGAAGGCGGAGATAAACTACGGACGCGATTTTTCAAATCATCCCGTAAACCCGACTCATTAAAACGCTATTATTCTGGCAGACAGTTTTTATTAGCCTTTTTAGGGGCAGGATTATTAGCTACTTTTTTAATGGGTATTCCTGTGATTTGTTATATCTGCCCGATTGGTATTATTTGTCGGGAGTTATTACAAGGCACAATGCTGTATAAAATCGGTGGGGAAATCATTATTATCATGATTATTTTAGCTGCCGATGTGTTTGTCGCTCGACGAGGGTGGTGTCGTTATATTTGTCCAGTAGGCGCTTTCTATTCATTATTTACAATGTTTGGAATGAAAGTAAAACGCGACCAGTCTAGTTGTGTGAGCTGTGGAACCTGTCAAAGAATTTGCTCAATGGGAAATTCACCTGTAAAAGATGAAATTGTTAAGACCTGTATTAATTGTGGTGACTGCATAGATAACTGCCCAGAAGGTGCATTGTCATTTGAAAAACCCAGCTTGTTTAAAAGCATTCCTGTTATAAAAGGCTAGTATGGGGTGCTTTTATATGCATACCTGGCTGGATAAGGTGTGTGAAAAAAGCCCGCGTAGGATGGGTAGAGGCGCGCCATTGAACTTTGTTTTAACTTCAAAACTATCCCGCGCAGAAACCCATCATTCCACTTCCATAATAAAGATGGGTTTCGCTCTGCTCTACCCATCCTATCGCGCTCGATGTCCACAACATGCTCCCTCCGCGTTCGCGCCGCAAAAAACGCACGGCGCAAACCCTACATTCAACGACTAAAAACTCAATTGCACTTTCATCCAAGCACTGCGTCCTGGTTCGTTCACACGGATGGCTTCGGCGCTAAAGGGATCGGCATTGGCGCGATTGACGTGATAGGCATACAAGCGATCAAAGACGTTTTCTACGCCTGCGCTGAGTTCTACCGCTCCCCAGCGATAACGCCCGTATAAATCCAGTACGCCAAAACCTGCACTGCTGCCTGCATCCTGACCGCTGCCTGTCATCATATTATCGTCTACGCGATCTTGATCGGCTGCAAAGCGCAGGCGGCTGCCTAATAACCATTGCTGAGCTTGGTATTCCACACTGGCACTGCCTTCTAGCGGCGGGGTTTGTGCTAATGGGCGGTCATCGTCATCGTTATGGGCGCGGACATAAGCGACTTCGGTTTTAGCAGTAACGTTGTGGTCAATTTTCCACTGTAAGGCCCATTCAACACCATATAGCGTGGCATCGACATTGCGATAAATGGTGGCTTTGTCCTGTTGCAAAATGCCACTTTGTCCGTGTGCTCGGTCACGTAAAATATAATCGGTGACTTGGTTGTAAAACAGTGTGCTAGAACTGCTGAGGGCGCTGCCTTCCCAATTTAAACTCAGTTCAATTTGATGGTGTTGTTCAGGTTTTATGGCGGGGTTGCCGACCCAACGCATCATCGCTGTGTTGTTGCTGGCAGCGAGATAACGCTCTGTCGCATCAGCCGTGCGTAGGCTGCGGCTGAGTCCAAGACCGATGTCTGTTTGTGAGCTCAACACATGGTTGTAATGCAGAAAACCACCGATGTTATGTTCGGTCTGTTCGGTCTCGGCATCGGCGTAATACAGGCGGTATAAATCGCCTGCGGTGGCACCGCCCATGGTGGCTTGCTCTGCTGTGTCCGCACTGGCGGATACGTGGTCGTAACGTAAACCCGCTTTGAACTCATCGCCATTGCGCAGGGTTTTCTCGGTTTCAACAAAGACACCGGGTTGTTGTAAATCGGCATCAGGCCACATCAAGGCTTGCAACATGCCTAACTGTGAAGCGCTGGGCATCCCTGCAAAGCGCTCTGCCGTGCGTTGGTTTTGTTGATAATCCATGCCTAATAAGGTGTTCCAATCGCCCGTGTGTAGCGTCCAACTGAAGCGTCCGCCCAAGGTTTTAGAGCTTGAATCCACGCGCATTTTCATCGGTGCGACCAAGGGGCGTAGGCTGAAATTATCCATCACATGAAATACGTCGGAATAATATAACTCGGCTTTAAGATACTTATTTTTAAAGTGTAAGCGCACGGCTTGATGCTCGGATTCTGGCGCGTCCATGCCGGCTCCCGCAAACAATACGTCGTCTTCACGACTGCTTTCAAAGCTGATGTCTGCGCGGGTGTGGGCATCGGGCGTGTAGCCGAACATTAAGGTGCCGGATTGTGATTGGTAAGAGGAGCGCACGCCGCGATTAACGCCGTCGTTGTAGTTGTCGGCTTCTGACCAATGGGCGATGCCGCGCACAAAACCTTGCGGGTTGCCTGCGGTGACATCTGCGCCTATGTCGCGGGTATCTGAATTGCCTTTAAAGCCCATAGAAAAACGCCCGCGAGAGGGTTTTTCTGCCGTCAAACGAGGCGTGTTGCGTTCCATTAATACGGTGCCGCCGCTACCGCCGCCGCCGTAACGCACGGTTTGACTGCCTTTTAAAACGGTGACTTGATCATAGGTGTCCAGCGGAGAATAGGTGGTGGGCGGATCCATTCGATTGGGGCATCCGCCATGTACAAAAGCACCGTCTAGCAATATGTTTAAACGGTTTTGACTTTGCCCTCGAATGATGGGGTCTATGCCGCGTCCGCCCATGCGCGTGCCTGACACACCGTTGATGCTGCGCAGGTAATCGCCACCATCTGCGCTGGGGGCTAAACGGTCTTGTGCATCCTGTTGCACGGGGTTGATTTGCAACGGGCGCTCGGCTTCAATGACTAAAGTATCTAAGGCGACGGGTTCTGCGGCAAACAGGGTTTGATGTATGCACAGGCTTAATACGCTGCCGAGCAAGGGGGGAAGTGTTTTGTGGTGCATATTGAAAAAGTCCTTTAAGCCATGACCTTAAGAGCCTATACGAAGCTGTCTTGTGTGCAGCGACTCACCTGACGCACTGTGTGAAACACGAAAACATCCTGTTTTTTACTGTGTCAGCTTAAACCGCCATTGCTTCAGGTCAGAAAATAAGAAAACCTTGAATGGCGCAAATGACAGTGAGCGCAATTCAAGGTTATAGAGGAGGTAGTGGGGTGGCTTAGAGCAAAGCCTGTTCCATTCTTGTTTTTATTTTTAAATCAGCAGCTTGATGTTATTTTGTGGTATTTGAAATCGCCGATTGTGTGATATGCCGCAGTGGTGTTGCGGTATATCCCATAAAGTGGCCTTGGCAAGCTTGCCCAGTGCTAGGGTTTTGGGGATAACGCCGCTGAGGCTGGTGTTATAGAACCCATTTGAAATCTCAAGAGGCATGAGCCGCGAGACGCTTCACCATAAGACGAATAAAGCAAAGTTTGAGTTTCTGATTGGCATTTTCTAA
>JADGEH010000132.1 GCA_016744475.1 Thiotrichales bacterium
CTATTTAACGAAAAAAAGCGGAAAACCTGACCAAAAGGGCGGGTTTGCAGCCGATTATCCCGTTTTCGTATAGGCTCTAAATGGCAGTGACGCAGAGCGCGTGGGAACGAGAGCCAACCGCATCATCTTTGGGAACAAGCGACTCAACTACTTAAGCGTCACTTGAGTTTCACTGAATGGCAGTGGGGCTGCGCCCTGGATTTATGCTTTTTTAACAAATTCTGATTTAAGTTGCATCGCGCCAATGCCTGCAATTTTGCAATCAATATTATGATCGCCGTCTACCAGGCGGATGTTTTTCACCTTAGTCCCCACCTTCACAACGGAAGATGAACCCTTCACCTTCAAATCCTTGATCACCACCACGGCATCACCCTCCTTGAGCGCTGTGCCATTAGCATCTTTCACCGTGGTTTCATTGTCCTCAGCGCCTTCTTGCGCATCAGCCGCCCATTCATGCGCACATTCAGGACATATCAATATTTCGCCATCTTCATACGCATATTCAGAATGGCACTGAGGACAGGGGGGTAAATGACTCATAAACACTCTCTTTTTAATAGACTTGTTGCGAAGGGTAGACATCGTAGCGAAAAGGTGTGGCTTTGAGGCTGTTTTTTCGGTTTTTTGAGGTATAAAACGGGCAAGGCGATGGTCGTTTTAGCCTCTGTCCATATCATTCGGGCGGCTTTGCTCCCCCGACTGATTTACAAATGATGTATCTTGTTGTTCATTAGACTAAAAACGTTTATACAACAGCACTACTTAAGATATTCAGGAGATTTTAATGCCAACATATCCTCCCGCACATGCCACCGGAACGGTTCTCATCGTGGATGATAAACCCGAAAATATTGGCATTTTGTTTGAGTTTTTCAGTCAGCAAGGTTATCAAACCTTGATTGCACAAGATGGTGAGGAAGGGGTTGACATTGCACGGCGGCAGCAACCTGATGTGGTGTTAATGGACATTATGATGCCGGAAATGGATGGTTTTCAGGCGTGCTTGGCTATGCAAGAAGATGAAGATTTGCGCGACATTCCAGTGATTTTTATTACCGCGCTCAATGAGCACGCTTCAAAACTGAAAGGTTTTGAGGTGGGCGGGGTGGATTACATCACCAAACCTTTTCAACAAGAAGAGGTGTTGGCACGAGTGAAAACGCATTTGACTTTACGCCAAGCGCATAAAAACATCGCTTTGCAAAATCAATTAAATCAAGAATATGGGCAAACCTTGGAAATGCAGATTAAGGAGTTGGAAGGCTTTGCTCATGTGGTGGGGCAGGAGTTGAAAAATCCTTTGGTGAAGATGTCGGGCATGTTGAAAATTTTGCAACAAAACGAAGACACGGCGACGCAGCCTTATATTCAAGCACTGGGCACGGCACGAAAGAATATGCTGCGCTCGGTTGAGTTGTTGTTATTGCTGGCTCAGGTGCGCACGCAAGAGGTGAGTATGGAGACTTTAAATATGCGTGATATTGTCTCTGAAGCGCAATATAACATGCAGTATTTATTGGAAAAAAACCAAATAAGGCTGAATTTGCCTAAAGTGTGGCCGGAGAGTATTGGTCATGCGCCTTGGGTGGTGCGTATTTGGGAGATTTATTTGTATTATGTGATTAATTTGGGACACACCCATAGCTTGACATTAGGCACTGACAGCGATACACAGGGTTATGTGCGTTTTTATCTGCAAGACAGTAGCCCCGCTTTGGGTATGGAACAACAAAACCGTTTATTAGCTCCTTTAGATAGCGTGCAGGACAGTCATTGTTTGGGGTTTAATATTGTGCGCAAAATCACTGAAAAATATGGCGGGGAGGTGGGTATACAAAACCTGTCTAGCTCTCGTGGTCATTTGTTTTATTTTACTTTGCCTTCAGTTTGAATATGACATAATGACAGGCTTGGTTTTGCACATTGGATCATACCGCATGTCTCAAATAGTCCCCCTCCCTCTCGATATAAAAGCCTGTGTACATAACGCTCTGCAAGAGGATTTAGGCACAGGTGACATCACCGCACAATTATTACCCGCCACGGCCTGCGCAAAAGCGACCATTATTACCCGTGAAGCGGCGGTGTTGTGTGGTTGTGCGTGGGTGGATGCGGTGTTTCATCAAATCGACCCTGACATAGAAGTAGATTGGCAGGCTCAAGACGGAGACGCGGTGGCGGCAAATCAGACTTTATGTACCTTGTCCGGTTCTGCGCGTGCTTTGCTCAGCGGTGAACGTTGCGCATTGAATTTTTTGCAAACCTTATCTGCCACTGCGACGCAAACGCGGCGTTATGTCAGCTTGTTAGCCGACACCCATGTGACCTTGTTAGACACTCGTAAAACCTTGCCGGGATTGCGTTTGGCTCAAAAATATGCGACCCGTTGCGGGGGGGCTAAAAATCATCGTTTAGGCTTATATGACGCTTTTTTAATCAAAGAAAATCATATTGCAGCTTGTGGTTCCATCACTCAAGCCATAAATAACGCCCACCGTTTGGATAACGCTAAACCCGTAGAAGTGGAAGTGGAAAGCCTGGATCAACTGAACGAGGCGTTACAGGCCGCTGCTGACATCATCATGCTGGATAATTTTTCTTTGCCACTGATGCGCGAAGCCGTGCAACTCACCCAAGGACGGGCTAAACTAGAAGCCTCTGGCGGCATTACAGATGACAACTTGTGTCAAATTGCGACTACTGGGATTGATTATATTTCTATAGGTGCATTGACCAAGCACGTACAAGCCATTGATTTATCAATGCGAATAGAATCAGACAATAATGCATAATGGGTGATGCCCACACCTACCTTCATACAGCACAGACTGCTTAATTATAAAATAAGAAAGAAAGCTGCCTGAGCGTCTCAGCTCATGTATTTTTTGAGCCAGCCCCATACTGTTTCTGTCGTATGCTCGATAAGAGGCCATCACATGTGCTCAGCATCATGTTGATGCGCCTCAATGATTCAGCATGACTGCCATTAAGTTAAGGAAAAAACTTGGGATTTAAGGCATTAGCTTCCCCTCCTCGCAGGAGGGGATTGAGGGGTGGTGATTAAAGACAATATTCCTTAAAAATACATTAAAGAAGGCTGTTGTTGTTCACCACCCCCTACCCCCCTCCTTGAAAGAGGGGGAATAAAATCAACTGCTTGCAATGCTACTGGTCTTCACTGAATGGTAGTGATGATTCAGCATAGGCTTAAACTACGCATTGATTTAATGAAATTAAATGGCGTATAAATCTGTGGTATACGAGATAACACCACTTAAAGTGATGTTATTGCTAAAACTCTACAACTCAAGGTTTTAACATGAGCGAACAATTAAAGTTTTCTGAGGAACTGATTGAATCTTTACAAGAAAGGATTTGTCAGCATGATGAACAAGCGCAAGACCCTGGTGTGTTTATGCAATATCTGGCTATTGCTATGGGCTATACCTTAAGTCAATTGAATATGGAACAGCAGACGCAGCAAGAGTTTTTACAACAGTTATATGGTTTTACTCAACATGTGATGGAAGATATGTCACAACGCAATGTACCAGAACCGAGCGAAGAAGCTTTTGGTGTCTGGCATCCTGGTGATTAAAGTTTTTAACCCTTTATCTTTGTCCTTAGCATGAGGAGGCACTAGCAATGTGTGGTATTTGCGGCATTTGGCACCATAATTCTGGACGTGCAGTTGAACTCAACACACTAGAACAAATGAAATCCGTCATGGAACGGCGTGGCCCTGATGATGAAGGTCATTATATTGGGGATAATCAAACTTTAGGTTTTGGCTTTCGGCGTTTATCAATTATTGATTTAGCCAATGGACATCAACCCATGAGCAATGCCGATGGCAGCTTATGGATCGTCTTTAATGGTGAGATATATAACCATAATGAATTAAGAGCAGAACTTAAACAACACGGTTGTCAATTTAAAACCCGTTCTGATACAGAAGTGATTATTTATGCTTACCAAGAATACGGCGTGGATTGTGTGCATAAACTGCGTGGTATGTTTGCTTTTTCTATTTGGGATGATAAACAAAAACAATTATTTGCTGCCCGTGACCGCTTAGGCATTAAACCTTTTTATTATTACCATGATGGCGAGCGTTTTGCTTTTGCTTCAGAATTAAAATCTTTACGCTATGCGCTGCCGCAACAACCTGAACTCAATCTTTCTTCATTAGAACGTTTCTTTACTTATCGTTACGTGCCAGGCCCTGACACCATGTGGAAAGGTGTGCATAAATTACAACCGGGACACCGTTTAATCAAAACCAAAAATAGCTTTAATATTGAACGTTACTGGAAAGCTGATTTTACTCCGAATCAAAATATCAGCGTAGAAGAAGCGATGAGTAAAACCGAAGAATTATTAATGGAAGCGACTAAAATTCGCTTAGAAGCGGATGTCCCTGTCGGTGTCTTGTTATCAGGTGGGTTAGATTCCAGTACCATTTTATCTTTAAGCCAAGCCCAATCAAATACTTTAAAAGCCGCTTTTTCTATTGGTTTCAAAGATGCAGGAGAGCTTGATGAAACGCCTTTTGCTAAAGAAGTGGCGCAGCATTTTGGTATTGAACATGTAGTGGTGCGCATTGATGCGCAAGATATTATTCAGCGCATGGAAGAGTTTGTATATTTGCAAGATGAACCCTTGGCTGATCCCACAGGCATTCCATTATATTTGATTTGTCAAAAAGCCAAAGAAAGTGTCACGGTGTTGCTCAGTGGAGAAGGGGCGGATGAAATTTTCTCAGGCTACGACCGCTATAAAATGGCTCCGTTTTTAGGCTTGAGTAATCATCCCTTAATGGCTCCGGCGCGTTGGCTGAGTGCGGCGGCTTCAGGCTTTTTCAAATCTGGATCGTATGCGCGACGCATGGCAGGAGCGTTGGCGGGTAAAGATATGGCACACAAATGGCACGCGATTTCTAGCCTATCGGCACCGGAAATTCGCCGTGCCCTCTTATCCCCCGATATTGACGTGCAAGCCGCGCAAGAACATTTGTTGCAACGTTTGCAAACCTGCATTGCTCCCATTAAACATCCGCTTAATCAAATGCAAATGGCTGACATTAACCTGTGGTTGCCAGAAAACATGCTCAACAAAAAAGACCGCATGACGATGGCGGCTTCTATTGAAGCCCGTGTACCGTTTTTAGATCATAAATTAGTTGAATTTGGCTTAACATTACCAACGCATTTAAGAATGCATAAAATGACCAGCAAATGGATTATTCGTCAAGTCATGAAAGACAAACTCCCACAAACCAATGTACAACGCCCTAAAACAGGCTGGCCTATGCCATTAGATGATTGGTTTCGACATGACATGAAACAACAAGCGGGTGACATTCTTTTAGGTGATGAATGCAAACAACGCGGTATTTTTCAACCGCATTCAATGCGCGGCATGTTAGAACAACATTGGTCAGGAAAAGCTAATTTTGGTCGTCAATTGTTTATGGCATTGTGCATGGAATTATGGTTAAAGCAATATACCTAACGATGAAGTACAGATGAATTTCACTTCATTAAACAGAGCATTCAATGACTGGATGCTTAATTTCAAACCCCCTCTTATTTGATGATTCAAACACTCATTACATGCAAACCTTAAATGCTATCTGGAACGCGATAGTGACTTATGCACTGGCGATCTGGAACTTTTTTCTCAACACCCCTTGGCTGCAAGCACTGCTGGCAGGCTTGGTGGCCTATGGTCTGGCGAAACTGGTCAGTCATTTTGTCCCCAAGGGTTTGCAGAAACTCATTGAAATCATTAAATTTCCTGTCGGTGAAAAAATCATTGACCTGTTTCCTAGCCCAATTTTTTTCGCCATTTTTATTATAGGCTTAGACATCGCCACCGGATTATTACATCTCACAGGGGGACTGGATTTTACGGTGCAAGCCAGTTTGCGTTCAGTGCTGATTTTTATTCTGTCAGGCTTTGTGCTGCAATTGAGCAAATTATTACTGAAACTCGCCGCTAATAATCCCAATGCCTTTAAAGTGATCCAGCCTCAAACATTACCTTTATTCAGCAATTTAGCCGTTCTTTTAGTGGTTTTGGCGGGTATTTATATCACTTTCACGACATGGAATGTCAATATGTCCGCCCTATTGGCCTCAGCCGGCATTGTGGGCTTAGCCATCGGCATGGCGGCACGCGACACCTTGTCTGATATCATTTCTGGCGTATTAATTCTGACCGATTCCCCCTATCGGGTCGGTGATATTGTGATTCTTGAAGATGGCACACGAGGTCGCATTAGCAGTATTGGTATTCGTAGTACACGATTGATTACCATAGAAAATTTCGATGTCACCATCCCTAATGCCAATATTGGTAGCAGCAAAATCATTAATGAATCCAGCAATGAAGCAGAAGGGCGTTTAATCGCGGTAGATGTTGGGCTGCCTTATGGCTTAGATGTAGATATGGTACGTCAAGAATTGTTAGAACTGGCTCAAGAAAATCAACATGTGTTAGAAAAACCCGCCAGTGCGGTTAGAATTATGGAGCTTGACCGTGAACGCTTACAATGCCGTCTGAGTGCTTGGGTAGATTCTCCTGCCAATCGATTCTTAGTTGAATTTGCACTCAATGAAGCGGTTTATAAACGCTTTGCTGAAGCGGGTATTCCTATTTATAAACCACAAGAAAATGCAGTACATGTCAGAGAATTTCCACATCAAGCAGCACAGGAAATTCATATCAAAGAAATGCCGCAAAATACACAAGAGATTCATATTAAAGAAATGCCCAGTTTGTTTGGACAAAATAGCAGTGCAGGACTCACCTCACCTTCATTATCCAAACCACCCCTATCATCCACTTCACCTCGACAAAAAGCCAGTGATTTATTATTAAAAAACACGGTTAATCAAGCCAAGGCTAAAAAACAGGGCACAAAAATAGGGAGCACTCATAAAACCGCCAAACTCCCCTCACGTAAACCCGTCATACCTCAAACGGCGATACCAAAAGAAAAAGCCCACATAGAGAAGAATTCTTCACCTAAAGCTTCATCAACGCCTTCTCACCCTTCTCCTAAGAAACCGGTCACCTCCAAGCCATTACAAGGTGGAGCCATGGATCATGACGATGACGGCATGATGGATGGAGATGATGGCGGGGGGGAATAAAAGATGAGTCAACGACTTAAAGATTTAAGTGTGGTGTTTGTGATTGTTTCTATTTGTGGTATTGGTTTAGCCAATTATCTTCCAGAACTCGCGCAGCGTTTTGAAACAAGTTTACGAGCTAATATTCAAGCAACGCTGCAAGAACAAGATATGAACTGGGTAAAAGTCAATGTGGATGGGCGTGATGTGGTGTTACAAGGACAAGCCAGCACTCGTATAGAATACAATGCTGCGACCACCTTGCTCAGTGAAATACCCGGCATTCGGCAGATGGATAATTTAATTGAAGTACAAGTCAAGCGTGTTACACCGTATACACTGATTGCTGAATACCAAGCCGGACAATTAAAACTGACAGGCTATGTACCTAATAAAAACACCCAACAACAATTACAAGAATATCTACACACGATATATTCAGAACAAGATATGACTAATGAATTAAACTTGGCTTCAGGTGAACCAGCTTATTGGTCAGAAGCGCTGTATTTATTATTAAAAAAACTGCCTCAATTGCAACGTGCTCGTTTAGAAGTGATTAATTATGATATTCGCTTAACGGGCGTGGTCGATAGTGATGAACTGATTCAAACGCTCAAGCAAGAACTTCTAGTATTGAAAGATTATCATTATCACGCTTACATTTCTTTGCAAGTAGCAGGAGAAAAGCCACCATTACGAAATCCTTATCTCCTCACCGCAGATTATCAAAATGATCAATTAAGCCTGGAAGGTTATTTTTCTGATCATAATGCGCAGATTGAAATTGAAGAGTTATTAAGAAATACTTTTACAAAACATACCCTTCATACCAATTTAAGCTTAGCTTCAGGAGCACCCAGCCATTGGCTCCCTTCAATGCACTTATTAATTGAAAATTTAGCTCAATTTAAACGCGCACGTTTAGAAGTGAGTAATTACAACATTCGCTTATCAGGCATTGTCGCCACCTCACGACAAATAGAACAAATAGAAAAAAATCTCACCGCATTATCAAAAAACCATTATCAAACTAGACTGTACTTAAAAGCCGCCGATGAAAAAGCACCCACTAAACGAGTCAGTCCTTATACGTTTTCCGCAGAATACAAAAATAAAGAACTGCGACTGTCAGGCTATTTCCCACATCAAGAAGCACGACGCAAAGCTATTACCACAGCTCGCAATGTTTTTAGTCAAGAAAAATTAATTGATGGAGGATTGCAAATTGCTTCAGGAGAACCCGCACAATGGCAAGCCGTGATTATTCAACTCTTGGAAAGCCTGCCACAGTTTCAACATGCACGTTTAGAAATTAATGATTATGATGTGCGCCTTACAGGGTTAGTCGCCACCACAGAAACCTTACAAAAGCTAGAGCAAATGGCGAAACCATTACTAGACAATAATTATCACTTGCATCTTTATGTACAAGCGGCTGATAGCCGAACACGGCTTTGTCAACGTAAATTCAATGGTTTATTGAGCAGCGATAAGATTGTGTTTGATTCCAATAGCGCCATCATTAATGCTGAGAGTTATGTATTGCTAGAGCGTTTGATTGACATTGCAGAGCGTTGCCCAGAATCAAGCATCACCATTTCAGGACACACTGATAACATTGGTGAACCACAGAAAAACCTTGAACTCAGTCAACAACGTGCAGAAGCCGTACAAGATTATCTAACCCGTAATGGCATTGATGCGTCACGCTTAAAAGCCTCTGGCTATGGTGAATTGCGCCCCATCACGGATAATGACAGTCTCGCATCACGCGCTAAAAATCGACGCATTGAATTTCTCATTGAAGGATATTGAGCCTTCTATCTGTTTCACACGAGTTTGAATTTATGGCTTATTTAATCAATGAAATGATGTTTCTGTTATTGGCAACAGCCATTATCAGTGGTTTGTTAGGGCGTTTTTTATGCAAAAGCAATGATCGGGGCTTGTTTGCAGAAAAAAAACAATGCTTGAGCGAACTCACCAGCATTCAAAAACAACGTGATGACTGGGAAGTACGCGCTAATCAATGGCAGAAAAAATTTGAAGAAGCGAATGAAAAACTAGCCACGCATGAATACGATAAAAACAGTTTGCAATCCCAGCTAGAGTCAACAGAACAAGAGCGCCAAAGCTTGCTGCAAGAAGTGAAAAAAGTTGATTTATATAAAGCGAAGTGGGATTCAACCAGTGAGGAATTAGCCTGTCTTCAGGCGCAGTTGCAAAATGCTTTGAAAAAGCTGGATATGGCACAGCAAAAAATTGCACAACTAAATGAATCGAATAGTACCTTAGAAGAAAAATTAGAAAAATTAAAACAACACTTGATAAATCAAGTGGAGAAAAACCAAGCCTTTAAAGAACATTGTCATCATCTCAGAGCGAATAATCAAGAACTTAAGGTAATAGAAAAAGATTATCTACAACTCAAACAGAATTTTGATGAGTTAAGTGGAGATCATCATCAACTCAAAGTAGATAATGAAGATTTATTATTGGATCGTGAAAAGCTGGAACGCTTGCAAACACAATATGAGAATTTAGCTGAAGAATCTAAAGACCTATCTGAATTAAGACAAAAAACCAGTAGTTTGACAAAAGAACGTAATAAACTGCGTAGCAAAGCACAGCAATTACAACATCAACTGGCTTCCATCAGCGAAGCCCACGATGAACAAGTCGAGATGGTGCATCGTTTAATCTCCCAACGTGATGACTTTCTTTCACGTCTCCACGCCGTTTCCAGTGTGGTCGGTGCGATGGGCGTGTCTGAGCAGCATGAATAATGAGTGTTGAGCAAAAATATCTTTTTAGGTTTTTTAAGAAGACGTAGACTCAAATATTCCTGCCAACCAGCCAGGAAAACGCGCAACGGGAAAATTCTTACCCAGTGCCATGACATTTGACTGAGAATAATGGGCTTGCATATCAAGATGCTCAAGCAAAGCACTTAAATAAGCATAAGGAACATCGGGGCGGTTTTGATTTAACTACATACCTAAAAGTTGACCATGATTAAGCTCGCGCTCTCTAAAATATTCATCACGCCATGCTTGGAGTTCTTTAGGGACTGGGGCAATATTTAAATTAATGAGGACTAAATCCACAGGGTTGCTCTTCTTCTTTAAGTAGTCTAAAGATTTTTCTAAGCTATAGACTATCTTAATATTTTCTTGACTAAGATAAGGTTCCCTTATCTTTAAGGTATCCTCATCTTTAAACTTGCAAGTCAATTCTTCCATAATAAGGACGGACTTATTCAATACGATCTTCAACAAAAAGCAAATGCTTATTATTAAGTATTTCTCTGATTTTCATTATATATGCTCTCTTGTTATTTATTGTCGGCTAAAGGCCACCATAATTCTGCAATGACACGCGGTGGGTTTGAAGCGGTATCGTTCCTCACATTTAAGTTCCCCTTATAAGCTAATGTGCATTCCGACTTGCAGCTAAACCAACATGTGCTCCATCAGGGAGCCCTTCACGACGATCAGAGGGAAAGGCGCGTGGTACAAATTTAAGTCTATTTTCTTCTGGTGTCATTTGTCCAGGATTACTGACAGTAAAATGCCAACAGCATTTATCTTTATGAAATTCAGTATTTACGGTTATCAATATCTCTGCATTATCACCTCCATATTTTATTGCATTGTGTAATATATTGCGAATAACCTGCGCAAACATCTCTTCTTCTCCTTGTAAAGAAACTAACCATTCATCGGCTTCTTTTGGTGTAAGAAAACTGAATGTCTGATTTTTTGCTTTAGTTGTTTCTATATGATTCTGCAAAAATTTTTCTACAAAAAAAATTGGCTTTTCAGTAATTGAGTAAAAGTCAGCCTGCACATTTCCACTGATATCCATAAAATTATTAGCTAAAACAGATAATTCTTCAATTAAATGCTGCGCATTATGTAAAGAACTATCTATATCCCCTGGTTCAACTGATCCTAATGCTTGAGAAATATGGTGTTTCAATGGATTGAGTTCTGAGCGAATCTCATGAAGCATAGTCCCTTCCCAGGCTTGACGTTCTTGATTACGCTCTTCTTGTAGGTATAGGGCATGTAAAAACCAATGGCAACGATCCAGTAAAAAATTTAAACGTTTAACACTTGAAATATCGAATGTATAAGTTTGTTTGCTATGCAATGATAAAATAGCTGACACCTTTTTTCCCACCAAAACAGGTAAGCTGACTAATGATTTTATTTGGTCTAACCTATTATAGGGATATTTCATCATTCATACGAATTCCCCATACATATTCATTTTAGAAAAATCAAATACTTTACCTGAAGCGAAGCTTTCAAATTAACCACTATGGACTAAAAGTCCATAGTATATATTGCGGGCTGAAAGCCCTTAATCCGTGGACTCAATCACGGATTGAAATAATGAATCGCTACGCGATGCTAAATTATGAATAAAAGCTAAAGCCTTGCACTAAAGTGCATAGTTTTAACTAGCGATTAGGACAATAAACTTTTAACCTGTGAAAAAGTATTACATTCCATAAAATTTTTACGAATATGATTTTTGATTTGTCACCAAACATCTTCAACTGGGTTTTGATCAGGGGCATTAGGTGCAAATAGAAGGCATTCTACAGGCCACTGTTCTTGTTCTAGTCCTTCATTAATCTCATTCAAATAATCTTGTGTTTTTATACATTTATGATCACTAGCACCCTCCCAAATGAATAACAAACGAGAACCTCTAAATTGATCACGTAAACATTGAATGACATCGACCGTATTTAAGCCATCACCTTTATCATAAGGTTTTAAAATGAATTCTTTTGTTAAATAGTGGATGACACCGTAATAGGTGTATCGCTCTTTTTGATGAAGCACGGGAATGGGTATTGGCTCCCCTTTGCGTCCCCAAATATAACTACACGCATCACCCCACAACAGATGGCAATCATCTTCAATTAAAACAATGAGTTCCCCTGACTTTATGGCCTCGGCATTATCTTCCGATTTTTTTTTAATGTCCTCACGATTCTTAATGACAGCCTCTTCGTCTCTTTTCGGGTTTACTTTTTCTGTTTTTTTCCCACTCATCCCCGCTTCATGTAGCCGTTTATGGTAAGAACTTAATGATGAATACTGCTCCGATCTTCATCAGTAAAATATCCTTCACTGCCTATATATCCCAATAGTCAACCTTCTGCACCTTGTTCACGATAGACTCGATTCTATCGTCTCCATAAAAATATAACAGATTTCAATTCTTAGTCATTTTAAGTTTAAAGTTTTCTAAAAAAAGCTATTTTTTCATATTGTAAAACAATTCA
>JADGEH010000021.1 GCA_016744475.1 Thiotrichales bacterium
TACGAAGATGGGGAATCGAAGCGAAAATGCGCCATTTTGAGGCAGGTTTTTCGGTTTTTTAAGGCGAATAGCGGGCTATTTAACGAAAAAAAGTGGAAAGCCTGACCAAAAAGGCGGATTTGCAGCCGATGCTCCCGTTTTCGTATAGGCTCTTATTCGTTGTCTAAAGGATACATGCGTCCTGGATTTAATATCAGGCGTGGGTCAAAAGCCTGTTTTAAGCCTTGATGCAAACGCAAAATGCTGGCGGACAAAGGATGAAAAACCGCCTCATGATCGGTTCGACCACGAAATAACTGCACAGTGCCCCCCATCGCTTCGGCCTGCCGACGCAACGCACTTAACTCGCTTAACGGTGCGTGCCACCAGCGTTGCGCCCCGCCCCAATCCATCCAACACGGTTGTGGCAAAGCAGGTGCAGTCGGCGGCACGGACAAGCGCCACAAAGGCTGCGCATCATGGAAAAAATCCACTTGTTGCTCGCGTACTTGCGACCAAAAACCTGCGCCATCCTCTAAAACCTCACCGCCCAATTCAGCCTGTCCCGCCTGCACCGCACTGACCGCCCCCGATAAGCGCACAAACAAGGTTTTCCCATCATGACAAGTGCCGGACAAGGGCAAAGCGCGACCCGCCCATTGATTCATGTGGCGAATAGCGGTGTCGGCATCGCAAACGTGTGCGAGCGTGATGTCCCGCGCAGGCAGCGGTAAAACCTTCAGGCTGATCTCCAACAACACGCCCAGCGTCCCCAAAGCGCCCACCATGAGTCGTGACACGTCATAACCCGCCACATTTTTCATCACTTCACCGCCAAAATGCAGAATTTCCCCGCGTCCATTAATGATTTTAACGCCTAAGACAAAATCCCGTGCGGCACCCGCATAAGGTCTGCGCGGGCCTGATAAACCACAGGCGATGACACCGCCTAAAGTTGCGCTATCTGCAAAATGTGGCGGTTCAAAGGGCAACATCTGCCCCTGTTCAGCCAAGATTTTTTCCACGTCTTGCACACGAGTGCCGGCGCGAGCCGTGATGACTAATTCAGTGGGTTCATAGCTGATCACGCCTTGATGGGCAGCGAGCTGCAATGGCTCGCCTTGCGGTGCGCCTCCAAACCACGTTTTACTGCCACCGCCACAGATTTGCAGCGGCGTGTGTTGCGCAAATGCTTGTTTCACTTGTTGCTGCAAGCGCTCGCTTCCATCGTGTTCATTCATGGTGTTTTCTCGATATAAAACTGCGGCCAATGCAACTTCACCACCGGACTGCTGCGTGCCAAAGCATGACAAGTATCCAACACCACAGGTTTATCGTCATTTTCTTTACGAATGCTTTCCGCCACGGTTTCTGCATTCGCATCAGTCGAACCCGCAATGGTTTGAAAAGCTGTTGTGGCGACGGGGGCGAGTAATTCGACCAGATGCGTACACCCCAGCGTGCCGCCTAAACGTTTACGGATTTCAAAACGCCAGCCCAAACCCATAGTTAAACCCTTAAGCAACTGAAATCGCTCGATAATATTCGGGCATATCTCAAACGGAGACGCATCAATGCAAGCTTCAGTCTCATGCACCAAAAAATGCTCATCAACCGTGACCCGTACTGACATTTGATGCAAAGCGTCTCCTGGCGGAAGAAAGCCTTTTTTATCATGAGGATAAGGAAAATTTTTAGTATCCGTAAGATGGCCTTCAATGTCCCATAAGCCATCATCACGTTTGAAACCTTGACACAGAATCTTGCGCGTATGAGACGGTGTGCGTGGTGCAGGTGTAGACAAAGGCATTATCAACTCCCTGAAATATCAAAAGAATCCGCATAAAAATGTTCGGTTTTCAAATGCCGCTGATGGGTAAAGCTATCACGCGCTGCACTGACCATGATGGGCGGGCCACAGCTATACACCGCGTGCTGACTTAAATCATCATAATCCGCCAGCACCGCTTCATGTACAAATCCGGTACGCCCCGACCACTCATCCTCCGCTTGCGGGTCTGACAACACCGGGGTATAGCGAATATGTTCATGCGCATCCGCCCAACTTTGCGCTAAATCATGCAGATACAGATCACGCTTAGAACGCACGCCCCAATACAAATGAATAGGCCGTTTAAAATCAACATGCAAACTATGCTCAATAATGGCCTTCAAAGGCGCAAAGCCCGTTCCGCCCGCCACCATCACCATGGGCGCTTCACTGTCTTCACGTAAGAAAAACGTACCCAAGGGCGCTTCAATGCGCAACAAATCCTTTTCTTTCATCTTGTTAAATACATGTTCCGTAAAATAACCATCCGCTAAATGACGGATATGCAATTCTAATATCTCATCATCATGCGGCGCATTCGCCATCGAAAAACTGCGGCGACGACCATCGCGCAAGATAAAATCCAGATATTGTCCGGCTAAAAATAGCAGGCGATCTTTCTCCGGCAATTTAATTCCCAACAACATCACGTCATGAGACAGTCGCTCAAGCTTCACCACACGACAAGGCAGTTTTTTCACCTCAATCTCTTCCACCTGCTCCACTTCATCCACCGCGATTTCAATATCCGTATCCGCTATGGCTTGGCACAGCAACACTTCTCCGGCGGCTTCATCAATACGTCCCAGCGCTTGCACACTATCGCGGTCTTCATAGTGAACGCTCCCCGACACCAAACGTCCTAAACAAGCACCGCAAGCACCGCTACGGCAGCCATAAGGCAAGGTATGATGACAACGCAAAGCGGCATCTAAAATAGTTTCATGGGCTTCAGCTTCAAACTGAGCACCGCTGGACTGGATGAGGATGTGTGGCATTCTAAATCGTCTCCTGGATAAATAGACTGGTTGCAAGGGGTCTTCATCGACTGCAAAGGCGTGGATTTTGGCCTGTTTTTCCGCTTTTTATCAACACACGCCCGCTATTCGTCTCAAAAAACCGAAAAAACCGCCTCAACACCACACCTTTTCGCTACGATGCCTACCCCTCGCAACAAGTCTAATGATGACAGCCTGTTGATAGCGTTGCAGCGAAGCGTTTTCACTACAACCTAGGCACTCATCATATTTAAAGTAGCGTCAAGCAGGACGCAAACCAGGGATTTTAGGTGGAGTCTGTGCAAAAGAAAACCAACTCTGTCACAGAAGTTGATAAACAGGCTTTGTATACCTTGCTAAACAGGCAAGATGGGCTGATGTTAGGAACCGCATCTTCATTCCTCAGCCCTGTAGGATGGAACAGGCGCGACGGACACGCCATTTGAAATATAAGTGTTATTGCGCCGTCTTCCACCATAAGGCCTGTATCATTGACCCCCCGTCTAAATTTACACGTTGGAGCTTAAATCCGTGAGTATAGAAAATCGTCTTTTAGTCAAAGAATCCATTGATGCTGTAGGCAATAATATGGATGAATTATCACGTTTATTCTTTCGTGAATTATTTCATTTAGATATTCGTTTAGAAAATATCCTGCCCGGCAACGTGGTCTTTCTTAATCGTAAATTCGCCAACATGATGGGGACTTTCAGAAACCTAAAACACCTGGAAAAAATCATTGAATCGCTGGCTAAAATGGGTGAGCGGCACATCATGAATTACGCAGTTTTGCCGGAATATTTACCGACTGCCAAACAAGCCTTACTGTATGCGCTCAAAGCCTATTTCAAAGATCGTTTCAATGCACCATTAGAAGCGGCTTGGGAGCAAGTCTTTGACGAAGTGAGCGAGATTATGCTGCAAGCCATGCAACAAGTAGAACCCGCCAACATCAAAAAGAAAGACTATGCAGACAGCGCGTATGACGCCACCTTGCTCGCAGATATTGGCGGTGCCGAAGTCGTCACGCGGATTCATGCGCGTTTTTACGATGCCATGTTTGATGAGCCTTGGCTGGGTCAGTTTTTTTATGGCAAATCAAAATCATCGCTGATCATCAAACAAACCCAATTCATGGTAGGCGCGTTTGGCGGGGCGAATGAATACGAAGGCGACACCCCCGCCTTTGTCCACATGCACATGTTTGTCACCGCAGAACAAGCCGATCTACGCGAGAACATTCTGCGCCGAGCGATTTTGCAAGAAGGCTTAAGCGACAGCATCGCCGAGCGCTGGTTAGCCGTCGATCACGCTTTCCGCTCGGCTATCGTCAAAAAATCGATGGATGAATGTGTGCTCAAATGCTTAGGACAATTTCCTGTGTCGGCAAAAAAACCGGAGGGATACACGCCAGAGGTGGATTAAAAAACCCGTCACCATCATCCGTGAATAGGATGGGCAAAAAATGATGGGCAGGTTGGAACATGAGACATTTAGAGCCTATACGAAAACGGGATAATCGGCTGTAAACCCGCCCTTTTGGTCAGGTTTTCCGCTTTTTATCAACACGCGCCCGCTATTCGCCTTAAAAAACCGAAAAACCTGCCTCAAAATGGCGCATTTTCGCTTCGATTCCCCATCTTCGTATAGGCTCTTAAGGATTTAAATAGGGGATTGGGGTGACACGATATAGGGATATGATCTCAGTGATACGACTCAAGCCATCTGCTTTAAAAGCAACCTAGCCCTGCACACCCACATCATGTAAGTTATGCCTTCCTCACCACGGAATGAACAGCGATGGAACTCGACGACCTGAAAACACTCTTGCCCGCGCAATTGAAAGAACTGGCACACCGTTTCGATTTGCCACAGGGTTATGTGGCACAAAACGCTTCGCCAGTGGAAGAAGCGATTACATTGCTGACCTATGCAAAAAGCCGCGATGAATTGCCACGCTTAGAGACTTTATTCATACAACTCCAGCAGGAAACCCCCACCAACGGCAGCACGCACGTCTATTCCTCCATTCCCAACCAGCCGTATTTCTTTGGGCGCGAAGCAGAACTCGCCAGCATTACCGACGCGCTGCATCCTGAATCACGCGGCTGGGGGATTTTAATCGACGGCCCTGGCGGCATCGGCAAAACCTGGTTGGCGATTCGCGCCGGACATGTCACCACACATTTTCAACGTAAGGTTTTTTTGTCGGCGAAAGTTCGCCATTTAACCCCGCATGGCGAAGAAAAAACCGAAGATTTCATGCTGCGCAATTTCATCGCCTTGATCAGCGATTTGGCAAAAGAACTGGGCGACGGCGGCATCGTCCGTCTGGCGGAAAATGAACGTGCCAACGAAGTCAAACGCGCACTGTCCACGCAAACCACCTTAATCATCGTGGACAATTTGGAAACCTTCGACAAAGCCGAACAAAACCGCCTCTATCAATTCCTCAATCGCCTGCCAGAACGCTGCAAAGCCATTGTCACCAGTCGTCGTCGCAGCGACATCGACGCACGGATTGTGCGCCTGGATCGGCTAGATGCCGACAGCGCCTTGCAACTATTGACCGAATTGGCGCACAACAACCGTGCCTTGGCACGTACCGACGCAGCAGAACGCCAAACCTTGTATGAAATCACCCAAGGCAATCCACTGTTGCTGCGCTGGACTGCCGGACAACTGGGGCGCGGGCATTGCCGTACCGTGGCGAAGGCCTGTGAATTTTTAAGCAACGCACCGCCAGACAACGATCCGCTGGAGTATATTTTCGGCGATCTTTTAGACTCGTTCAGCGATACCGAAACCGCGTGTCTGGCGGCCTTAAGTCTGTTTACGCAGCCCGCGAAAGTACAATGGATTGTTGATGTCGCTGACATCGCCGAAGTCCAAGCGCAAACCGCGTTGGAAGATTTGGCAGATCGCGCACTGTTAATCAGCGACGCGGCGGAAGAAGTGTTTAGTTTGCCACCGCTGGCGGCGGTGTTTTTAAAACGCAAACGCCCAGACAGCGTGGCACGCGCTGGGGAACGCTTAAGCGACACAGTGTATGCGTGGGTATTGGAAAACGGCTATAGCAAACATGAGCGCTTTCCCAAGCTGGAAGCAGAATGGCCCAGCATCGCCGCTGCGCTGCCTTTGTTTGTCGCTGGAGACAATCGGCGTTTGCAAAACCTGTGTAGTGCGCTGATATTTTTTATGGATTTTTCTGGGCGTTGGGACGAGTTATTGGATTTATTTCAACAAGCCGAAAGCAAAGCCGAGGCGAGCGGGGATTTTGACAACGCTGGTTGGTGCGCATATCAGGCGGGCATGACCTATTCCTTCCGAGGTCAAGCCGCAGCGGTGCTGGCCTGCGCCGAACGTGCCGCCGCGTATTGGCAACAAGCTAAGGCGGGTGCGCGAGAACGAGCGATTGCGATTCGCCTGCGCGGTATTGGGCATAAATTGGAAAAACACTGGTCGCAAGCTATCGCTGCCTATCAAGAAGCTCTGGAACTTGATCGCGCACGCTCGCCGGAAAGCGAAGACGTGGCGATAGCTTTGAACGACCTTGCCAATGCGGAGAAAGCATCCAGCGATGATCCGGCAGCCGAGCGCGATTATCGCGAAGCCTTGCGAATTGCCAAGAAAATCAATCACCGCGAAGGCGTGGCAACTTACACTGGCAACTTAGCCGGGTTGATGTTTAAGCAGGACAACTGGCGCGAAGCCGAGCGTTTGGCGTGTGAGGCGCTGGACTTGGCGGAAGCGCTGGGGCAGCAGGAGTTGATTGCTGAGGATTGCAGGACACTTGCCGCAAGCCTTGCCAAGCAAAAGCGTGCCGCCGAAGGCTTACCTTATGCACAACGGGCGGTGGAGATTTGCACCCGCTTGCGGATTGACCCGGAAAAGCTAAAAAAAGCGCAAGCAGCACTGGCGGCGTGTGAGGCGGGTTAGCCCAGCGTCACCTGACAAAAGGCTTATCACAAGCCATCACACATGGGCTGGGCATTGATCGACATAGCTTGTTTTGTTTGCCAGTGATGGGCACCTTATGAGTTTCACGTAGCCCATCATCTATTAGACTGGTTGCGAGGGGTAGGCATCGTAGCGAAAAGGTGTGGTTTTGAGGCGGTTTTTTCGGTTTTTTGAGGCAAATAGCGGGTTATTTGTTGAGAAAAAGCGGAAAAACAGGCCAACATCCACGCCTTTGCAGTCGATGAATACCCCTTGCAACAAGTCTATTATCCATCCTCCCATTCCCACGCGTTTTGCGTCACTGCCATTAAGTTAAGGAAAATAGCTTTTCTTCACCACCCCCTCTCCCCCTCCTGCGAGGAGGGGGAATAAAATCAGCTACTTGCAAGGCTCCTAGCTAAGAGCCTATACGAAAACGGGATAATCGGCTGCAAACCCGCCCTTTTGGCCCGGTTTTCCGCTTTTTTTCGTTACACGCCCGCTATTCGCCTTAAAAAACCGAAAAACCTGCCTCAAAATGGCGAATTTTCGCTTCGATTCCCCATCTTCGTATAGGCTCTAAACTTAATGGCAGTGGCGTGCTTTGCGTGGGATTGTCAAACATCCTTCATCAATACGTCGATAACACTTCTTTCTTTAATTTCAATAGACTGGCGTGCTTAGGCACGATGGCTAAGCCTTCGTTGATGAGTGCCATGCTGCCTTGCATGTCGCCTGCTTGTTGTTTGGCTTGTGCCAGCTCTACGTAACGGTCGGCTACGGCATACACCCCAGATTTAGCATAAGGATCATTGGGGTATTTCTGTGCGAGGATTTGATAGGTTTCATAAGCGTTATCGCCCGGTGGTCGGGTTAAGCGCCCAGCTTTCAGTTGTGCGCGTGCGCGGTTTAATAAGTTGTATTTAGGATCATCGCGGTTTTGTACTTGCTGACGCAGTTTTTTCCAGGCGGGGTACTTGGGTAAGACTTTTTCTCCACGTCGGATGGATTTTAGAGCGCTGCTGTAGCGGTTCTTTTTCAGGTGCGCACGGGTGATGGCTTCGTATTTTTCGGCTAAGCGTTGTAGGCCAGAATAAGCACCCATGTGCCCCGGCACGAGTTCTAACACCGCTTGGTAGGTGGAAAAAGCATTGTCTTTGGCGGGTGTGGTGTACTTGTGCTGCTTCATTTGTTGGGTGGCTTGTTTGAGTAAGGCACGTAGCAGCTTGAGTTGTAGTTCTTGGGTGATGGGGTGCTCTGGTGCTAACTGTTTGATGCTTTTAAACAGGCTGCTGGCATTGGGGGTTTTGCCGATTAAGCGCTGACGTTTTAGCACCTTGGTCATGCGGTTTTTTTGGTATTCCATGATGGCATCGAGAGCGGCATTGACGCTGACATGTTCGGCGCTGAGTTGTTGCATTTGCTGGCGTACTTGCAGGGCTTGATCTAAATCATTGTTGTGCAAATGCTGTTCGACCTGAGTTTGATAGCCTAAGAAGATGCTGTCTAACACGGGGCTGGCGAGGCGTTCATTGCGTGAATTTAAGACTTGATAGGTGGTGAAAGCTGCTTCAAGTTCTCCGGCTTCAATGTGTTGCATGGCTTGTTGGCGTAGCGTTTTGACATCTAAGCTTTCGAGGTCAATGTCTGCGGGGGCTTCTGCCGTTTCGACTTCTGCTTGAGGTGCGGTGCTGTCCACCACTTCGGCAGTATCGGCAGATGTCGTGGCAGCTTCGCTGTCTTCACTGGTGGCGGCGGTCACCGTGTCTTCCTGCTCAGTATCAGCAACGCTATCTTCTGCTTTAGCTTCAGCTTGTTGAGATTCTACGGCTGTCTCTGTATGGGCTGGAGGCGTGGCGGCTTGTGGGATGTCTTCGCTGCTATCGGTGGTGGTGTCTGCCTGTTCTGAGGTGTCGGCGGAGGCTGTTTCTTCTTCAGCAGCGGATTCTATCGGTGTGGTGCTTGTAGCTTCTGTTTCTACGCTGTCTGCGGCCTTTTCGTCTGCGTCTTGTGCGGTGCTCGTATCGGAGGCAGGAGGGATGTTTTTCGTCGGGGTGGAAATTGTGCCGAGTAAGGTGCTGCTGATGGCTAATGTTTCGGTATCCGGTGTGGTCTGCGCTTGTGCGCTGTTGCTCGTGCTTTCATGGGCGGCGGCATCTTCGCCTAAGTTTGGAATGCGAACCGTGGCGTTCTGAGGATTTGACGGTTTTAAGGCTTGGCGCGAAACGTCATCAGGATCAGCTAAACGCTGTTTTTCTATATCTTGAGAAGGACTTTGCTGGGATTTAAAGTCAGCCATCAAGCTTTTGAGATCAAGTTGATTGATTTTAAGCCAGTCATAACCGTAATAACTGGCAGCAATGAGTAGCGCGATAAACAGGGCTAACCAGAAAAATAGCCCTGACCAACGACGGCGTTTTTTTTGCCCCAGCGTGTATTTATTACGATGACGAAAATAAGGATCGGAGGAAGGGTTGATGTGCATAAAGCAATCTTTAACCTTTATAATCGGAAAAACCAAAGTTCGGGGGGTGAGGTTGGCTGTGTAGCGTTTGACCGCTGTCAGTCAACTTCAATGATGACAATATATTATAAGGAATATACTCAGATGGCACACGATAAGCGCTTATTTGTCTTGGATACCAACGTGTTAATGCATGATCCTACTGCCATTTTTAGGTTTCATGAACATGATATTTATTTGCCCATGGTGGTGCTTGAGGAACTGGATAATAGCAAAAAAGGCACTTCTGAGGTGGCACGTAATGTACGTCAAGTGACGCGATTTCTTGATGAACTGATTGAAAATCGTAGCGATCAATTAGAAAAAGGCTTGTTGTTATCGAATTTAACCCAGGGGAAAGAGGACTGTAGCGGGCGTTTGTTCTTCCAAACACAAATGTTTGAAGATATGTTGCCCAATAATTTGCCGGGTAATAAACCTGATAACAGCATCTTAAACATTGCCATCGTACAGCAAAAGACTTTAGCCGTTGCTGTCACATTGGTGTCTAAAGACATTAATTTACGTATTAAAGCCCATGCATTAGGTATTCATGCGGAAGATTATTACAACGATAAAGTGCTGGATGATGTGGATTTGTTGTATTCAGGCATGTTGGCTTTGGAGGATGATTTTTGGGATAAGCACAGTCAACAATTGGAATCTTGGCAAGAGAAAGAATACACCTATTACAAAGTACACAGCGATGATGTCAATACCTGGTATCCGAATCAATGCATTTATAGTGCTGGAAAGAAAGGTAAAGAAGGTTTTGAAGGCATTGTTAAGGAATGTGGCGAAGGTTGGGCGACTTTTCAATTGGCGCGTGATTATCACAACCAGCATAACAGCGTGTGGGGCATTACAGCGCGTAACCGCGAACAAAATTTCGCTTTGAATATGCTGCTTGATCCCGATGTTGATTTTGTGTCTTTGCTGGGCATTGCAGGCACGGGTAAAACGCTAATGGCCTTGGCTGCGGGTTTAAGCCAGACCTTGGATGAACAGCGTTATCGAGAAATCATCGTGACCCGTGTGACGGTGCCTGTTGGTGAAGATATTGGCTTTTTACCCGGCACGGAAGAAGAAAAAATGACCCCGTGGATGGGCGCGTTGATGGACAATATGGAGGTCTTAAACCCTACTAGCATGAGCGGTGAATGGGGGCGTGCGGCGACGGCGGATTTGCTGCATACGCGGATTAAAATTCGCTCGCTCAACTTTATGCGCGGGCGGACTTTTTTAAATCGCTACATTATTTTGGATGAAGCGCAAAATCTCACCTCTAAGCAAATGAAAACCTTAATCACCCGTGCGGGCCCTGGCACGAAGATCGTTTGTCTGGGCAATATTGGACAAATCGACACGCCGTATTTAAGTGAAACCACGTCTGGTTTGACTTATGTAGTGGATCGTTTCAAACCGTGGGGATATAGCGGACACATTACGTTGCAACGTGGTGAACGTTCTCGATTAGCCGATTTTGCCACTGAAACCCTTTAATCTTAAGTGTTGACTCTGAAATGAAGACCATACGCGAACAAATCATAGAATGTTTGATGGCTCAACTAGAAACCATAACACCCACCAATGGTTATGCTTCATTAGTCGGCATAGGCAATGTCTACCGTGGCGTTCCGGTATTAGAGCAGCAAGTGGTGCCCGCCATATCTATTTGGGAACAAGCCGAAATGCGCGAGCGCAATAAGTTTGGCGGCACGGTTAAAACCCTGTCCATTCGTATTGAAGGCTTGATTGAGACCAACGGTGACAAGCACCCCAGCAGTGTAGCGAATGCACTACTCGGTGATTTGGAAAAGGCACTCATGCTGTCTGATACCACGCTAGACCCGCTGATTAATGATATTCAAGATACCGCCGCCAGCGTGGTGCATTTTGATTTTGATCAACAATTAGCGGGAGCCATTATCGAATTTGAAATTCAATACACGACAGAATGGGGAAATCCGTATAACACCCATGAGCATTAGTTAATCGGAATGTTTTCACTTTTGAAACACCACTTAAAAATGAACACTAGCGGCACGAAAGACACAAACGGCTCAAACGGATTAAAACGCTAGTGCCTTTTGTGTTTTTTTTGTCGCTCTTGAGAAGAAAATATTGGAGACTGAATTAAGGCACAAAAAGTACACCTTGTTCATCTTGTTCTAAGGTCAAGATAGAAGGCAGCGCTTTAAACATATAACCTGCTGCATACGCTGAAGGCATCATTAAGTGTAAAGTCTGATTCTCAAAACAAGCCGCTTCTGTATGGGTGAAAGGAATCGGTTCAAAACCCAGCAAGTGATAAACATTCGTGCGGGTGCTGTCTTGTTGCAAATCGGCACTAAACCAGAAATCTGTGGTTTGATCACACGTCTGGCTCATACGTACAAAAGGTAGACGTAAAATATCTTGCCTCAAATTCGGTTTTAAGTTTTCAGACAAGCTCGGATCAACGCCAAAATTGTAGCTAGTATGAAACACAGAGAAGCTCTCGGTGGCACTGCGACTGCGAGCACCCTCAGCATCCACAGCTTCAACCCACCAAAGATAATCCTGCCCTCCTACAAGACCTAAATGCTCGGCTTGTTGTTCTGCATTCAACCCCGTGCGAGTGCGAGCAGTCACGGTGTAATGCGATAAACGCAGATCAGTGACATGTAATGCGGGCTGGTGATTGGAGGCATTTTCGATATGCAGGGTATAGGTCAAAGCATCGCCGTCAGGGTCTGTAGCCGTGCTCCAATCGAATTGATGGTGAGGGGGAATCCGGTTGTTTTCAGGAGGATCAATGAGCCGGATAGCCGTTGGGATGTGGTTGTTGGGACGTTGTTTATACACCACGGAATGTTTGATAAGACTCGAAGAAACAGGACTCAGAGCTTGCTGTGTTTCTGGATCAATGACTGCTCGTGGTGTTTGCAAGGTATAAAACACATCATAGCGTCCTGGCGTTTGAAAGTTGTCTTCTGTCCATTCATAACGTCCGTTGTTTAAGGTCATCGGCCTTGACAGCGTGCCGGAAATACCCGTCCCTCGCACATACACCGTGGCTTGTGCGTCATTCAAACGATGAGGACTCAGCCATAACTGAGCTTGCGTGGTATCGGGCGATAAAAACAAAGACTCTGTGACTTGTCCAATGTCGGTTTGGAATACTTCAACCGCTTCTGGTTCCGCTAGGCTGCGTTCGCTGCTGTCACCTGCTCCCAGTATTAAATGCCGTGCGATGAGTCCTTCTTTAGCGATGAGTTCTGGCGGAAAAAGGTGGGTGCCGATGCCATCCGCATTATCGTCTAATAAGGGATGCTGTGTGGCTTGATCAAAATAAGGCAAAGAGAGCGCTGGCTGGGTGTCGGTGTATTGATGGCTTAAAGCATCGGTTAATTCCGTGGCGTGTTGAAACGCCTGTAACAACGAAGTACCACGGCTGAAGTGTTGGAATAACGTCTCTAAAAACACATCGCCACTATCGGCTAAAGCCGGAGCTAAGCTTTCATCAGCCGCCATGCTGGTCAACACGATACGATGAGGGGCGGATACCTGCGGAATAAAGCTACCAGAGCCTGGGCTGGCGATCATTAATACACGCGGTTCATTCAGTCCCGTGCTGTCATCTAATTGAGCTTCCAACGCATTCAAGCTGGCATTGAGGGCTTCAGCCGTAATCACTTCGCCATTATCCAGCAACACGCCATTATCTTGTCCTTGTCCTAACATCACGATGTAAAGCGGGGCAGGCGCAGTCTGCAAACGCGCAGCCGCCCACTGTTCTATGGCGCTTAAAAACCCAGCTTGGCTGGGGGCTTCCAAACCCTCACTCAAATAGCGAATGTCTTGATCGACAAAATCCCGCTGTTTGAAGCTGTGATGAATACGCTCGGCAGTAGTCTGGGTTGAGGCGCTGGCATTGAGCAGAATCACGTATCCCGCAGGGCGGTCTACCAGCACGGTGGTGGTGTTTGCGCATTTTTCTGGAGTACCCTCTCGGCGTAAAAGGCAAGCGGTGAGGGTGTATTGCCCTGTAAATGCAGTGCTGAATTCATCAAAACGATATTGTCCCACCGCATTGGTCAGTGTAGAAGCTAAAGGTGTTGGAATTTGTTGACCTTGCGCATCCAGCGCATACAGATGAACCGTGTGTCCTGCTAAACCTTCGCCTATTCTGCCAAAAGGTAAGAACTGCCCAGAGAAAAACACGGGGGCATTGCTGGCTAAACGATGTTGTGAAGCCGTCAGGCTGAGGCGCGTCGAAGACATGTCTTCAATGAAAAACGTCAACGGTTCAGTGATGGTGGTATTGCCCGCATAATCTGTGGCGCGTGCGGTTATCGTGAACTGACCTCGCATCAAACCCAAATTATACAGTACATTAAATCTCCACTCGGTCTCTGAGAAAGGCCAAGAGATGTTGACGGGAGGCTTCAAGCTCACCCAGAGGGGTTCAAGCTGTAAGGGTTTGTTTCTATCGTTACGAACAAAAAAACCCTCATATTGAATCTGTAGCGCAATATCTTGGATACCAAATACCTGGTTATCCTTGACCACTCCCTTAATGTTGAGAGGCCAGGACCTTTCAAAACTCTCCTCTGTGAGGCTGGTGATACTCAACTGAGGGGCGAGAGTATCTATCACATAATGCTCAGTATAAATGGGAGACAGCGTGCCTTGAGCCTCTTGGGCTTGGAAGTTTAATACCGTATCTTGAGTGATTTCAATGGCTTGACTGTAAACTAGGCTAGGGGTAGAACCATCTAAGCTGTACAGGATACGTTCACAAGGCTGAATGCAGGATAAGGGCACTAACAACGCACCGGATTGAACCCGCGAAGCACCGTACACCCCGCCTTTCACCACGGCTTCCACTGGTTGAGGCAAGGTGTATGAGTTCAGATTTTCATATAGAAAAAGAGACTGGGTGACGAGTTCGGGGCTTCCATCATGGTTTAAATCACCTAAAGCCAGTGATGGCGCAAAGGAGGGGGACAAAGTCTTGAAAGAGGAGGGCATATCGGTTTGAAGTGTAAAGAGGGGTTGCTGCGGGGTGCCTGTATTTTCATAATAAATATCGAGATCAAAGAATAGGTCTAAATCGCCATCTTGATCCAAATCATATAAGTAAGGAATATCAACTTGGGGTATCTGTTGAAAGGGATTATTAGCCCCTTGTACTGCGGTAAACACGGGCTGTGAAGTAGAACCCGTATTGAGGTAAAAGTTCAACGTATCAGTGCCACCGAGCAGCACATCTAAATCACCATCCGCATCAATATCGCCTAAAGCCGGATGCGCATCGCCTGATGTGCTGATACCGATCTCGCCCAATGTGAAAACAGGCTCTTGAGGTGTACCGGTATTTTCATAGTAGTCGAGTCTTCCCGTCACAGAACCCGCCAAAAGGTCAATATCACCATCATTGTCCACATCGCCTAAACTGATTGCGGCTGCAATGGCTCCCCCTTTTCCCTCAAAATGAGAACTAGCCTCCTCAGTGAGGATGTGAGAAACCGGACTTTGTGCTTCAAAACGCGGGATAAAAACCGCTAATTGAGATGAACCGACATTTTCGTAATAAAGGATGTCCTGTCTACCCCGCCTATCACCCGTCATCGCAGTTATTTTTGTGCCTATCAACAGATCTAAGTCACCATCGTGATCCAGATCAGCCAATGCAGGTACATGGCTCTCCATCTTTGTTGATGATAAAGAAGATGGAATAGTGATTTGAGCAAAAGCTGTCTTGTCCCAGCCGAGCACAGGACGTAACGCCTCCGAACCGGTGTTTTCATAATAAGTGAACACGCCCTCCGCATTGCTCACCAACAGATCTAAATCCCCATCCTTATCTAAATCCCCCAGACTGGGTGTGGCTAGACTACCGACATTGACAGCAGCAAAAGGATTCTCAGCCTCGGAGTTGAGGGTGAAAGAGGGACTTTGAGGCGTGCCCTTATTTTCATAAAATTGAAGGCGACCATTTTCCAAACCCGCCAGGATATCCAGATCACGATCCTGATCGACATCGACTAAAGCTAGGCTTGACTTAAACGGTATTTCAAGGTTTAAGACCGGATCATCTAAACCTGAACGGGCAGAAAACTCAGCTTGAGAAGCCGTCCCTGTGTTCTCACAATAGCTGACTGAAGTATCACCCAGCTCAGATCTCAACATATCCAGATCACCATCACCATCTAAATCTCCCAGATGATAATTCGTCTGAGAGCAGGTCGGTAAACCCACTGGGTTCTGTGCAAAAACACTATGCTGAGAATGTCCCTGATTTTCATACATCATCAAATTCGATGTTTTTCCTCCTTTTAATATATCTAAATCACCGTCATTATCAATATCTTGAAGATACCTTGGAAGAGTAAGCCAGGGAGATAGAGGAGGTGGGTAGCCCTTGGGAAACGAAAGGTCCTCAGATTGTTCTCGTTTTAATGCTTCAGGTATAGACAGTTCACTCGGTGCTAAAACAGCTTGTTGAGGTGTCCCTGTGTTTTCATAAAACACTGTGCCCGTTTCAAGGGTCATCAGCATATCCAGATCACCATCGAGATCAAAATCCACTAATTGATGCCTAGATTGACCGCCAATATTCAGACCGTTCAAGGGGTTGGCTTCTGGTGCAGAAGCATCCGCAAAACACATCCAATGCGGACGGTTTTCTTCGCAACCCGAAGCATCAGTCGCGGCAGACGACATTGGAGAAGCGCTCAATAAAGCCACCGCCCACACAGAAGAATGCCAAGGATGAGGGGTTAAAAGACGATGAATCAGACACGATAAAGGACGAGAACGGAAGCTGTGTATAGACGAGGACATGCGATTCTCCAAAGGTATTTAGACATTCACTGAGGGGGGCAATGGCGAGGGAAGGATTTATTATGAGTTATATCTTTCAAATCATTGACTAAGATGATCGAAGCCTGTTGAGTTTAATAAAATGAACACTAGTGCTTCGTCAAGCCTACTTTTTAGGGTTGCATTTTTTACCACGGAGACACGGAGAAGGCACAGAGCGCACGGAGAAAGACTTTTAATTTAAGTCACCTCTGTGTCCTCCGTGTCACCTCCGCGCCTCCGTGGTGAAATTTGACCACCTAATTCTTAGAATTGACAAAGCACTAGTGGCACGAAAGACACAAACGGCACAAACGAATTAAAACGTTAGTGCCGTTGGTGACTGTTGTACCTTTTGTGTTGTTTTTTATCGCTAATGAGACCGCCCTAATTAAGGCACCAAAAGCAAACCTTGCTCATCTTGTTCTAATCTCAAGGTAGAAGGCACGCCCTCTGTTGGAGGAATAGTTAAGTGTAAAGTCTGATTCTCAAAACAAGCGGCTTTTGTATGTGTGAAAGGCATCGGTTCAAAACTCAACAAGCGATAAGCTTCCGTGCGGAGGCTGTCTTTTTGCAAATCAGCACTAAACCATAAACCGACGGGTTGATCACAAGTCTGACTAATACGTACAAAAGGCAGCCGTAAAATATCGTCTTTAATATTGGGTATTAAGCTTTCAGACACAGGCGGCACCACACCCAAACCGAGAGCGCGGGGTAATGCAAAGAAGCTTTCAGTAGCGCTGCGACTGCGAGCACCATCAGCATCCACGGCTTCGACCCACCAAAGATAAGCTTGCCCTTCTACAAGGCCAAAATATTCGGATTGTTGCTCTGTATTCACCCCTGTGCGAGTGCGATCCGTCACGGTGTAATGCGATAAACGCAGATCAGTGACATGTAATGCGGGCTGGTGATTAGAAGCATTTTCGATATGCAGGGTATAGGTCAAAGCATCGCCGTCGGGGTCGGTGGCGGTGTTCCAATCGAATTGATGATTCTCGTCAATCCAGCGGTGTGCAGGAGAAGGATCAATCAGTTGGATAGCCGTTGGGGCTTGGTTGTCGGGACGTTGTTTATATACGACTGAATGTTTGATAAGACTCGAAGATGTCAGGCTCAGGGGTTGATTTGTTTCTGGATCAATGACTGCTCGTGGCGTTTGCAAGGTATAAAACACATCGTAGCGCCCTGGTGTTTGAAAGCTGTCTTCTGTCCATTCATAACGTCCGTTGTTTAACGTCATCGGTCTCTCCAGCGTGCCGGACAGACCTGTGCCCCGCACATAGACCGTGGCTTGCTGTGCATCATGCAAACGATGAGGACGGAGCCATAACTGAGCTTGCGTGGTATCGGGCGATAAAAACAAAGACTCTGTGACTTGTCCGATGTCGGTTTGGAATGCTTCCACCGCTTCGGGTTCCGCTAGGCTGCGTTCGCTGCTGTCGCCTGCGCCCAGTATTAAATGCTGGGCGATGAGTCCTTCTTGAAGAGTCAGTTCTTGAGAGAAAATATGTGTGCCGATGCCGTCTGCATTATCGTCTAATAAAGGATGCTGCGTGGCTTGATCAAAATAAGGCAAAGAGAGCGCTTGCTGGGTGTCGGTGTATTGATGGCTCAAAGCATCGGTTAATTCCGTGGCGTGTTGAAACGCCTGTAACAACGAAGTACCACGGCTGAAGTGTTGGAATAACGTCTCTAAAAACACATCGCCACTGTCGGCTAAAACCGGAGCTAAGGTGTCATCTGCCGTTGTACTGGTCAGCACAATACGATGAGGGGCGGATACCTGCGGAATGAAGCCACCTGAGCCTGCACTGCCAATCATTAATACACGGGGTTCATTCAATCCCGTGCTGTCATCTAATTGAGCTTCCAATGCGTTCAAACTGGCATTGAGGGCTTCAGCCGTGATCACTTCGCCATTATCCAGCAACACACTATTATCTGAGCCTTCTTGCCCTAACATCACGATGTAAAGCGGCGCAGGCGCGGTCTGCAAACGTGCAGCCGCCCATTGTTCTATGGCACTTAAAAAACCCGCTTGGCTGGGCGTTTCCAAACCCTCACTCAAATAGCGAATGTCTTGATTAAGAAAACCCCGCTGTTTGAAGCTGTGATGAATGCGCTCGGCGGTGGTCTGGGTGGAGGCGTTAGCATTGAGCAGAATCACGTATCCCGCAGGGCGGTCTACTAGCACAGTCGTGCTGTTTGCGCATTCTTCTTCTCTGTTTGAATAATCGTTTCGTAAGAGACAAGTGGTGAGGGTATATTGCCCCGGAAATGCGGCGCTGAGTTCACCAAACTGATAGTGTCCGGCAGCATCAGTCATTCTAGGACTCAAAGGCATTTGAATTTTTTGGCCTTGCGCATCCAGCAAATACAGAAAAACCTTGCGCCCCGACAAATCTTCTATGTTATCAACAGGTAGGAGTTGTCCAGAGAACAACACGGGGGCATTGCTGGCTAAACGATGTTGTGAAGCTGTCAGGCTAAGACGCATCGGCGGCCTATTTTCAACGGAGATTGTCAACGGCTCAGTGGTGGTGACATTGCCCGCATAATCTGTAGCGCGTGCGGTGATGGTGAACTGACCTTGCATCCAACCCAGTCTAAGCGGTGAATTAAATGTCCATTCCGTCTCTAAAAAAGGCCAGCCTGTATTGGCTTGTTGTGTCAAGCTCAGCCAGAGAGGTTCAAGCTGTAAGTATCGGCTTCTGCTGTTATCGTCACGAACAAATAAACCCTCATATTGAATCTGTAGTTCAATATCTTGGAGACCAAATATTTGCTCATCCTGAACGGTACCCTTTATGTCACTAGGCCAAGTAGGTTGCAAGCCATCCACTATGGGTAGAGAAAGACTCAACTGAGGGGCAAGCGTATCTATCACATAACGCTCGGTATAAACGGGGGACAGCGTGCCTTGAGCGTCTTGGGCTTGGAAGCTTAATAGCGTGTCTTGTGTGATTTCAATGGCTTGCGTATAAACCAGGCTGGGGGCAGAGCCGTCTAGGCTGTACAGAATGCGCTCGCAAGCTTGGCGGCAGGATAAAGGCACTAACAACGCACCCGATTGAAGCTGCGAAGCGCCGTACACCCCGCCTTTCGTCACCGCTTTCACGGCTTTAGGCAAAGCGTGTAAGCCAAGATTTTCATGCAGAGACAGAAGCTGGGTGACGAATTCTGGCTCTCCATCATTGTTTAAATCACCTAACGCCAGTGTTCCTGTCGCAAAGGGGCTGGGTAATAAGCCCAGAAAAGGCTGCTCCAGCCCAGTTTGAAGGGTCAATACAGGCTGCTGCGGAGTGCCCGTGTTTTCATAATAAATACTAAGACCAAAGAACACATCTAAATCGCCATCTTGATCCAAGTCATATAAGTAAGGCATATCGACTTGGGGTATCTGTTGAAAGGGATTATCAATCCCTTGTACTGCGGTAAACACAGGCTGTGAAGCAGAACCCGTATTGAGATAAAAATTCAGCGTATCAGTGCTGCCTACTAGCAGGTCTAAATCGCCATCCCCATCAATATCGCCTAAAGTCGGATGCGCATCGCCTGATGTACTGATACCGATTTCGCCCCGTGTAAAAACAGGCTGTTGAGGCGTACCCGTGTTTTCATAGTAATCGAGTCTTCCCGTCGCAGAACCCACTAAAAGGTCAATATCACCGTCATTGTCCACATCGCCTAAGCTGATAGCGGCTGCAATACGCCCCCCTTTTCCTCCAACACCCGAACTCACCTCCCCTGTCTGGATATGAGCGACTGGGCTTTGCTCTTCACGCGGGATAAAAACAGCTAATTGGGATGAACCAGCATTTTCGTAATAAACAATGTCCTGTCTATCCGAGTTATAACCCGCCATACTCCCGTCTCGTTTTACACTCACCAGAAGGTCTAAATCACCATCTTGATCAAGATCAACCAGTGCAGGCACATGGCTTTCCGCCACTGCTCCCAAAAAAGAGGGAAGGGTCATGTTAGCAAAAGGCGTGCTGTCCCAATTAGGAGCATCAGTCGCGGCAGACAACATCGGAGAGGCGCTCAACAAAGCCACCGCCCAAGGATGAGGGGTTAAGAGACGATGAATCAGACGAGATAAAGGACGAGAATGGAAGGTGTGTGTAGACGAGGGCATGCAGTTCTCCAAAGATATGAGAGTAGTGGACATTTAAACCCTGAAATTATTCTTAGTCCAAGCAGTCATGCAGGGAGTTTTTTAGACAGGGCAGGGATAATAAATGACGTGTGGTCACCACTCCACCGTAAAAACAATCCTAGGAGGCTGTCTGAGAATAGAAGCCGTAGCGAGAAAGCGTGGTTTTGAGATGGATTTTTTGGTTTTTTGAGGCGAATAGTCATTCTATGCGTTGATAAAAAGCGGAAAAGCTGTCCAAAACCCACGTTTTCGCAGTAGGTTCTGTATTCTCGGACAGCCTCCTAGGTTTAACGTGTCGCTTTGGGCATATGGACAGCAGTAGCTTGCATACCGATGGTCGTTACAACAGTGACGAAAACGATTCATACTCAATGTTGAGATTGAATTGATAATGCCTCGCTTGGTGGCTTCCCATTCAAATGCTACTCCACAAAAATATTCAACTTTGCATAACTAAGCGATGGCTGAGCTATCAATTTTTCATATGCCTGTTTCACCTCATCCAAACTACTCAGTTGCACAGGTTGAATATCTGCAACTTTAAGTTCAGCAGGCAACTGCATACTCACATCTTGATGAGTCGCTAAGCACATCACATCTTCTTGAGTATTTGAATGCTCTAAGATAATCTCAAACATGGCTTGTTTAGCAGGTACTTCAATGAGCTGCTGTGCTTTGATATAAGGGTTTGCTTGGCGTTGGTTCGGAAATACCTTAATGATATTTTTATCGCCACCCTGATAATAACAATGCACATAAGCATCGCTTGAGGTATTGAGATAAAAAGAAAACTTATCATTCAATTTATATTCAGACTGACTTGAACGTAACTGCATTTTAATTGGCTGTGAAGAACGAGTTTGACTTCCTGCTGTTGATTGAAAATCCAGTTCAGGTTTTCGACCTTGCGCTAATTCACCACCAATTAAAATACGATATAAACCAAAATCAACTCGCCCTGAGGGAATCAAGCCTTCATTAGCTTGATAACGTGAAATTGCATCTTTAGTTGCTCCATCTAACACACCACTGACGCTACCTGTATAAAAACCTTTGCTGAGTAGCGTTTTTTGTACAAAGGCAATACGTTGTTCAGGTTGCATAGCTGCAAACCATTCTCTAGCTTGGCTTTGCATTTCAGGATTGGTTTGTTCAATTTGTAAACATTGCCAATAAGGTACTTGGGCTAACTTACCAATTAATTCAATTGAGCTAAGTTCAACTAAGGTACGCAACGCTTGCTGAGGACCTTGGCGTTTATCTAAAGCCACATTGAAATAAACCCCTGCTTTTTGCAAAATGCCACCTAAACCAAATTCGTTATTACGGCTTTGGCGCATCACAGCGATTGAATTAGAAGCGGTCAGACCATTCAAAATAGAAAAATTCGTCGCATCAGCAATATTCATATCCAAAGAAATGATAGAAACGGATTGGTCAACACTTAAACTCGCATCGGCTTTAGCCAAACCTACACTACCACCCGTACCCTCACTGGTCACTTTATCTTCCACCTGAGAAGTCGCACCTAAAATATAGTAATCGGGATAATTAAATTTAGGTCGATGTGGGTTATTTTTCAGCGTTTCTTGCAGTACATACATCAAATGCTTATACAAAATATCTAAATCAGGATTTTCTACCCCATTAGTATTGGCATAAGCCATAGGGTTTGAAGGTAAATCAACAAACACGATGGATTTGCTTTGTGCTGCCATTTTAGAAATAGCTGAAATCAACATATGCCGAGCGCCATTGCCTACAACACCTTTCGCACTCATATCAGGCAAACCCGCAGAGGTGATATAAATAGGCTCTACACCATGGACTAAAAACAAACGATCCATACAGCGTAAAGAATCACTAAAATTAGTCACTGTACGCACAGGTTGCGTGGTAGGTTGTACTGTTTCATGGGCTGTTTCAGGTTTGGTTTGCAAATTAGGCGCACAACCACCTAAGAGTAATAAGATGCTTAATAAAGCAATAAAATGTTTCCACATAGCATAAGCCTCAAAAAATATCAGTTGCAAGACTGCCAGTCCTTTGAGGACTGGCAGTCTTCATATGTTGAGAAATTTAATTCAACGTGCAAAATTAACCACATCGCCATCAATAAAGATGTTTAACTCTCGCGGTGTTGTCGCACCAGGTAATACCGTACCGATATTAATGCCACCACCAGACGAACCGATGATAGAACCCGTTTGTTCCAAGGCTTGCTTATAAATTTCATCAGGTAAGACATAGCGCAGAGCACGGTATTTATTCATAGTCAAACGACCACCACCTGAAATATGCTCATACTCATTCAAACCATTGGCATACACAGGCATTGAACTATTAGCTGCTAATACAAGCGCAGATACTAATAACATTGTACATTTCATGGTTTTGACTCCTGTGGTAATTGAATAATGGCTTGTGCGCCTTCACCAAAAGCCGCCCGAAAGATATTGCCAATATTCATTTGAATAGTTGTATTTATTGTTGAAGGGTTGCCTACAACACCAATAGCGATACTGGATTGTGAATCTTTACCAACCGCAATACTGACTAGATTACCTGCTTTAAGATCAATATTTGAATTTGTTTGTGTTTCAGGTTCTTGAGCAACAGCAGACAACGATAAGCAACATAGCGCATAAAATAAAATACTTGCGTTCATAACCATCTCCTCAAAAGCAATGACCCCCAATAGTGGCAACAGATATACAGGCTTTCTTTTCAATGCCCCAGAATCTAAACCCCAAAGCGAAAACATTGCCCATTCTGACTTTCATCTTATTGCTGCCAAGATGTACACCATCAGCCACATGTCCAATCATAATGCGACTTTCAGTATTGAATCCGAGCGCAACCGCATTTTTGAATTTTACATCAACCTGATTATTGCCAGCGATATAAGCACCACTGCCAAAGCTAAAATCAGCCGCATTAGCGTTGAATGTTGTTCCACATAACAAAACTAGAGATAACAAATACCCCCAATAGTTTTTATGACGCATTTGAATTCTCCTACATAAGGTCAGTCCCAAGACTATAGACTTTTAGAAAAATCACTTCTGTAAGACTACCAGTCCTGCAAGGACTAGCAGTCTTAAAGCGAGAAATTAATTATCTGAAAAACTACTCGCCTTTTGCTTAAACACCACTTAGTCACAGAAAGATAAAGATAATGGCCCCCAAGTCCCCCAGTAGTAATAGAAATCACCTTGTTGGGATTTGGGGATAGCAATACCAACAACCTCACCTAGAACGCTGCCCGTTGTTTCTTGACAAACAAACGCATTGTCATTGCCACAGTCGAAGGCTTCATCAATTTTCTCACCAAAATAATCACTAAACTTAGCGATACACTTATCGAGATAGCTCACTTCAGGCATAGCTTGTAATTGAATACTGACTTCAGCATCTTGCTGATTAATCATGAATGTTTGCGGTTCAAACTCATAACCTGTTTTAGACGCAACAGCTGTATATTCACCACTGGGCAAGTCTTCAAATCTCCAAGAACCAGTAGCATCAGTAATGGCAAAACCTTCTCGACCTTCTAACTGCACAGAAACACGTTCCAAAGGATTTTGCTCATGGTCATAAACCGTACCGAAAGCGGCATAAACACCTATAGGAGGACGTACCGCTTCTGCGGCTTTCAAATCTTTAATCACTGCACCGTTTTGACCTGCTTCACCTGCTGCACCCAAATTACCGGGCATTCCAGCGCCACCTTGTCCACGCATACTAGACGACCAATGGGAGCTACCGGGCGCACCACCTACACCGCCAACGCCTCCATTGCCTGCAACACCACCTTGTCCAGGTAAAGCGATAATGTTGGATTCAAGTTGAATGCGTAATTCTGCTAATTTTTCTTCAGAAATACCTGATTCGTACAGCAAGAAAGCCCAAATATCACCGCCATTTCCTCCGTTACCGCCGTCACCCCCTTGACCACCATCACCACCATCTTTAGGCGCACGACCATATTTACCTTTGCCACCTTGTCCACCTTGACCGCCAATGCCACCAATACCGCCATTACCCCCATTAGAAGTAATAGTGACAAAAGCCGTTGCAGGTAGATTGAGTAAATTAACTTCAATATTCATCCCATTTTCACCTTTGACTCCCGTACCACCTTTACTACCAGGACTACCAGGCTTTGCGCCCTTAACACTAGGAAAATCCCAAGTAGCATCACGCCCATTAGCACCCGTTGCACCTGTCGCGCCCATTACACCATCTGCACCCGTGCCATCAATCATCAACATGCCTTCCATTTGTGAGGCATCCATCGCTTCAAATCGAAGCCACTTATCCTGCACAGCACTTGCAGCGCCTTTTTCATACACAATTTTGGCTTCGTTTTTACTTTGCAGTGTTTGAGTAAAAATACGGGTTTCGCCTTTCACCACCAACGTTGAGTTTGCGCCTAATATCAATTCTTCTAGGTAATAATTATCAGGCTCTAACACATGCGTTTCACCATCTGCTACAGTCAAAGCCTGCGTATTCATGGCACACAAACTACTGAGCACTAATGCGCCTGCCAACTTAGAAAAATATCTTTTCATGGATAATTCCTTTTTGTTTGTTCTCAGCCAAAGACTGCCAGTCCCCTTCGACAAGCTCAGAGCAAGTTCTAAGGACTAGCAGTCTTACACAAGGTTTTTAGCAATGACCGCCAACCGTACCAACAGCAATACAAGCATTACCACCCACGCCTAAAGCAATCGCATTATCAAATTTGATACGCATATTATTGTTGCCACCAACAGAAGAACCATCACTGATGTGACCTACCATTGCCGTAGCGTGACCTTGCACACCTAGCGCAATCAAGTTGTCAAACTCAATATCCATATCGTTATTACCATTGACTTGCGCACCACTGGCACTACTACCACCAGCCCCACCCAAATTAGGCAAACCAAAATCAGCCGCATAAGCCGAACCCATCAAGCCAATAGAAGCTGCCATAGCCAGACTCAAAATAGTTTGTTTCAACATGAGAACATCTCCTTAAAATGAATTGTGATAAAAGTAGCTCATGTCACGCAAACCAGCTTATTCAGCTTTGCAGCTAGACCTGTTTCAGTGCAACTTAAAACAAGTCGTGAAGCAATGGCGGTTTTTCTGCACTTGAGTCTGTTTTCAAGTGCGGAAAAGAAGCCTTTGCGTAACATCAGCAAACAAAAGCATCGCTTTCACGAATAATTTCAGGGATAGAAATTCAGGAGATGTGTAAAAAGAGAGGAAAATTTTTATATGGGGATTTTGTGGGAATGGAGATTGAGATAACTAATCCGTGGAAAACTGCATTTTCAACAGCCGACAATATGCAATAGTTTCCCAGCAGTTTCATGCGTTTGCCAAAATAACTTATCAGCCCAATCAACTGATTTACGCCGATCAAACACCACCAGCCAGCCTTCGTCACAGCCTAACTTATCCATATAGGCTAACAATTGCTGTTGCCCTTCTGCATAAGTCTCTTCGCTATAACGAATTTTTAGCTCAACTGGATAATCAACAGCTTGATAATGCAGACACAAATCCAAACGCCCATTACCTGCTGCCATTTCACGAGAAATACGTCCACCACCATTGATGACACGATAGAAAAAGGCATGAAGAATCAAATGTGGCGCAGCCTCTTGATACTGAAAACGTGCTATCCAACTTTCACTATGTTGTCGCCAAAAACGCTGAAAATCTTCCAATAAATACCGCATATCCAAGCGACCAGAGCGTACATAAGCAGGTGGCGCAGACAAAAAACTCACACTTTCTAATGCACCACGAGAGCGGAAGCTCAAATAACGCACAATCACATCTTCATACACTGGATTAGCAGGCACAAGTCGATGATTGTCTTCGCGTATCAAACCTAAATCGAACACATATTGATAATCATCATTCAACAAATCATAACCATTCTCGCCGCCCATAATCACAGGCTCGATAACCCTTTGCACCCGCGCTTCTTTCAAGCGCTCCATCAAACTATCAATATGCGTATCGCGGCGCTGAATAATATTTTGAACGGCTTGTTCAACATGCGCTAATTGCGGCGTTAAAGCATAATCTCGCGCCAAAATCTTTTGTGTCATTTCTCGCGCCAGCGCATTCACCAACCAAGGCTGCCCTTGCGTATAACGAAACACCTCTGCCACTAACTCAGAAGAAAATATCTGCCCTGTTACTTGAGTATGTTGCGCATACAACTCAGTAATCTCAGCTTCAGTAAAATTACGCAAAGTCAAAGTTTCTGCCACAATATTAAACGGACTCGCACTACCAAGCGTATCAGCATCATCACGCAAGTTCGCCTTATAATCACGAATATTACGCATCCCCACCAAAGCGATGGAATGCACAAAAGGCACTTGTGCTCGATTGATATAGCCCAAACGCAATTGGCGCAAAAAACTAATTAACGTACCATTACTTAGACAATCGATTTCATCAAAAAAAATCACCAGAGGTTTATCCAAAACCACACAAAAGGCAGACAAACTTAAACGCAACAGTGTATTAGTTTCTTCATCAGCAACGGGAGAATCAAACACAAAGTTTTTCAGCAAAGGCGCATAGCGAAGCTGGGATTTTAATTCTCGAACAATCGCAGGAATGCCTTGCTCAACATCATGGATACCTTGCACAGTTTCTAAAGAACAATACAAAGCATAATAATCCCCCGCTTCATTTACCTGCTGCGCCAAATCCAGCAACAAAGTTGTTTTACCAGATTGACGGGCGGCATGAAGCACAAAATACTCGGCTTCCTCAATCAACCAAGACACAGCCTGACAACGTGCCAGCGCAGGCAACATATAATGCCGATCTGATTGACAAGGGCCTGTGGTGTTAAAGATTTTGCGCATGTTTCGCCTGTATAAATAACCAATTTAAACAATCAAGCAGCTTTTGTAGATTATTCAAAGCAAAATAATTAATCACATCAAGACTGGTTAAACATTAAAAATTTATGTCTAACAAAAGAAATAAACCAAATTAATAATAATAATGTAATGTACAAAATAAATACCACTAATCCTGAAAGTCCAGCATAAAACATATTTTTTGGCATTGGATATTCTTTATTTAAATACTCATAAAAAGTGTCAACCCATTTGTTAAATAAACACCAATAACTTATACATGGCTTACAATTAGGAAAACAAAATCTATAGCCAAGTGCTGGCACACTATTCCAAGGAACTTGCGACACTTTAGGAGGCTTATTATTTTGTGTTTCAGTTCTAACTATTTCAGATACTTGTCGAAAGGTATCTACAAAATCCTGTGGTTTAGACATTATTTTCGTTAATGTATCAACATATAGCCCATCATCATTAGCAAAGCTACCAGGACTTGCGGAATAAGCAATAAATAAATTATCTTGCGCTTCACGAGATAGTTTAATGGAATCATTAGGGAAAGGGGTTAAACCATTGCTAGTTAATATTTTATTATTGATATTTTCCATACCCAGAAAAGGGTTAGTGCGGCAAGCATCTAATATGATGATTTTTAGAGCAGCTTTTGAGATTCTTTCTAAAACCCAAGATAACCTTATCATTTCATTTAGATCAGGCTTTAGGGTTTGAGCATCAACAGGAATTAGATAGTTTTCCGAGTTCACTTGGATACCATGACCAGAATAATAAAAAACTACCACAGAATTAGGGTGCACTGACAAAAGTTCTCCAAACATATCTATTTTCATGAATGTTTGTTCTTGACTTAAGTTTGTATTAGTTTCAACCTTAAATCCATGTTCTTGTAAAGCTTGAGCTATTTTATTAGAGTCGTGTATAGGGTTTTCTAAGTAGCTACCAAATTCTGGATAGCTTGAATTTCCAAGCACAAAGGCATATCGCTCTAGCTCAATACCCCATACTGATGGAGAGAAAACCAAGAAAAAAAACAGACCATAAAAAGTCTGAAAAAATGGTGTTTTTGTTAGCATGGCAAATCATTTTCCTGATATTTATGGAGAAAATCTCAAGCCACTCTAACAGAGTTTTTTAACTGGGAAAAGCTAGGGCTTAACTGAATCGTTAAACCCTCGTTATAGAAATATTTTATGTTATTTGGGGAGAAACTGGTAGGGAATGTGAATACATCGCTGCATCAGCTTCTGCAACTTTAAGACGCTCTATTTTTGTTATTTCAGCATCGTATGCGCCTCTCGGATTAATAAATTTGATAAACACAGGAAATATCTCTACTAAAATAATGATGACTAAAAATGTGAAATGCGTCCATTTTGTTCCGTCAGTACTACCAATTAATTCATATAAAGCTTGCAACATTAGCAAAAAATCATTTGCACTGTTTTCTTGTTCCCCTGATGAAATAATGTTTATGGTTTTTTGTTGTTCATCTTCCTTAAGTTTTAGTGATTTTTCTCTCTCATTGATTTGAGTGGTTTTATTTTTAATATGCCCAACTTGGTTTTTTATTAACTCATCTAACAATCTTATGTCTTCATTATATTTTGTGGTTACAAGATTTTTTCTTTCTTTAAGTTGTTTTTCTTCTTCAATTCTAACATTATCTCTTTCTTTCTGTGATTCAATCAATCTTGATATTTCCTGTTCTTTTCGCTGAACAGATTTAGTTTCATTGGTCACATACATCTCTCTTGCTTTGTTAATTTCTTTTTCCCTTTCAGCTTGAAGCTTTTGGTGTAAGTCTATTTTTTCTGCTAATTCTTTTTTTCTTATTGACTCATTTGATTTGTGTTCAATTTCCATTTCCTTTATTTCCGCATTCATTTTTTTTACTTCCGTCCCCGGTCCAGGTCTACCGGTTATACCAGTACCATTTAATTCTGCATCCCGTTTTTTTATGGAACCAGCTAATTTTTTTGCTTCAGATTCGCTTAATTTCTCATGCAATTCTAGCAAGTTATTAATTTCTGATAGCTCTTTAATTTTTAAAGCTTCATGAGATTTTGTTAATTTTGACACTTCTATAGGCTCTTGTAATTTTAGATTTTTCAGTTTTTTTTCTACATCAGAAAGCTCTAATCGTTCTGATTCTCTTTCTTGAATATGTCGTTTTTTTACCTGATGGATTTCATTATTGATTTTATCTAATGAGTGATCGTATTGTTTTTTTCGTTCTCCTTTTCGTTTTTCTAAATTAATCATTTCTGCTCTATATCGCTCAATCTCATTTTTATGTTTTTCTATATCTGAATAAATGCCTTCTTTAAAAGAAGAAAAGCTTTGTCTAATATCGTCCTCTCTTCTTGAATTTTCCACAAGATTTTGTTTTTCAACCTCTTTCAAAACAGATTTTTCAAACAGCTTTAACTCCAACGGTACAGTAATCGCATGACCAACGATTAACGCTAATACAATTCTAATTAGCATTAAAGAGACTTGAGGAATTAGTGCAGCTACCTTTTCAGTAAATAAATACTCATCATATGAGTTTTGGGTTTTACGCATTGTTAACGTTAGACTGCGATCTAAGTTAAATATGACAAGCCCCCATACCATACCAACGAGAATAGCAATAATAGGCTCATTAAATACAAAATTCATTGCATAAGCCATTGTTAAAGTTGCAACAACACCAGTTAGAAATATAGCAAGTCCCATACTCAGATATTTTTCTTGATCAGAACTTAAGTTCTCAATAATTTGTGGTTTTGCACCCGCACACCACCAAAACCACCATCGTATTAATCTAATCATTTTTCCTGTACTCCAAATTTCAAAAATGACAAAGCCTGAAAATATGCTCTACAGCTCAAATATCTTGGTTGCAAGACTACTAGTCCTTGAAGGACTGGCAGTCTTGGATTTAGCTATATCGCACGCCTATAAATGATGTATTTCAGCTATATTTGCAATAAAACATACTTTATTATTAATTGACAATTGTACTGCTTGACTTTTCTTTTGACTTATCATCATCTTGCTTAGAGCTTGACTCCATTTTATCTGAATCAATATTTTCGCTTATCATTTTATATTTCATCCATGCATTCATGGCGGTGTCTGACAGCTCTGGGAATTTATTCAGCACAGTCACTAGCGTGCCTAATGTACCTAACGCAACATTAGGAACTATATTAGCTACTTTTGACACGGGACTATTGCTAGGTGTAGTTTTGTTACCTGAGCCACCTTTTTCATCAGGGTCATTTGTGCTTGATGATGGCGATAAGCCAAATGAACGTGCTAAGTCAATTAACTCTGATAAATCTGCGGATGAGTTTTGTGCAGGTTGGTTATTGCTGCCACCTAAATCCATAATTTTTATGCTATCAATGCGTTCCATCGGTTTCGCAATAGCTGCAAACACTTTATCTAAAGCTAACCCATCTTTGCCTAAACCTTTTTCTAAAATCATGGGTAGTTCTTTGGCAACTGTTTCAAGCAGGAATATGTCTTTACTCTTATTATCCAAAGTGTTAAGTGCTTGCGCCATTTTTTCTTCCGCTTCCGCCATTGCAAGTGCTTTCTGTCTTTCGCCTTCTATTTCTGCTAAGAGGTGCTGTTTGAAGGCTTCTACTTGTATTTGTAGCAATTTTTCTTGACTATTAGCATTAACCTCTTCAGAAATAGCTCGCGCTTCAGCATCATATTTCGCATCCTTTAATCGAGTATCTAATTCTAAGGTTGCTTTTAATTGATGCTGTTCAGCAATAGTAACTTCTAAAGTAGCTTGTTTTTGCTTGTAATCAACCTCTTGATCTAACAGGATAAGTGCTGCATCAGCTTCGTTTTGTTTGCGCTCTATTTGTCCTTGTTGCTCAATACGTTGTCGTTCATTTTGATATTCTGCATCGCGTTTAGCCACTGCTGCATTAATATCTAATTCAATGAGTTTTTGTGTTTTTTGCTCTTCAGCTATCTCAAGTACCGCTTTCACTTCAGATGCCCTTAACTTAATATGTCCTTCTTGCTCAGCTAAAGCGTTTTCAGTTGCAAAGATAGTTTTTTGGTTTTCTAATTTAGCGTTTGTTTCAAGATCAAGTAACTCTTTAGTTTGAATTTGTTTGGCTAACTCAATACCAGACTCAAGCTCACGAGTTTTTAGCTCAATTTGTCCATCTTGCTCAATCTTGGCTGTCTTATTTTGTGACTCAATTTGTTGCTGTGTAAGCTCAATTTTTGTTTGAAGATCAAGTGTTTGTTTTTCTCGCAATTGTTCTGATAAATAAATTTCGGCTTTTATAGACTCTTCTTGTAATTTTATTTTACCATCTTGCTCTAATTTGGCTTGTTTATTCTTATACTCAATATCTTTTTCTTTAAGCTGAGCTTGAGTTTCTAATTCCAATAAGTCTTTGGATCGAACTTTTTCTGCTATTTCAGTTTCAGCCTGAACTTTTAGGTTTTGAATTTCAATTTTTTCTTCTTCTTTAAATAACTCTATTTCTTTTTCTATTTCAGCCTCACGTAACCTAATCTGTCTATCTGTGTCTTTTTCTTGTTTTTTAATTTCTAACTCGCATAATTTTTTTGATAAATCATTTTTATTTTCAGACTTTATGACTGTATCATCAATCATAGCCTGCGCTTCTATTTTATTAGTCTCTATTTTAGATTCATGAGTTTGTCTTTCCTTTTCTAGGTCTGCATCACGTTTTATTTTCTCTTTTTCCCTCTCGGCTTCTTGTTTTTCAAATTCATTATCTTTTTGTTTATTTTTTTCTTTATTATTTATGGATTCTTTATATCTTTCTTCCTCGTACTGCATTCTCTTTATTAATTCTTCCTTCTCTATTTCCTTAAATTTAGTTTTCATTTCCTCCAACTTCACATTTGTGGAGTGTCTTTCTTTTTCGGATTTTATTTTTATTTGCAGAAGTTGTGACTCAGCAATTTGCTCTCTTTCTTTCTTTACCAATCCATCTTCTTCTTTTGCATATTTCTCATCCGAAAACCAGTTTATAGATAAATTGTTTAATTCAAAACCTTGTTCTATTAAGTGTTCGCCAATGCTTTTGTTTATTTTATCAAGAATATCTTTTCTTTCCGTTAGTAAATTTTCTATTTTTACGCCAGCAATGAAACGTCGTAACCTACCACTGATTATTTTCGATACTAACTTTTCAATTTCTTTTTCTTTAAATCGTTTGACAATAATACGCAACATCTCAGGATTGTCGCTAACCTTAAAAATAACAACTATTTTCATGTCAATAGCTATTTGATCTTCGGTTGAAACATTCTCTAAATTAATTTCTAACTCTCTAGAACTCAAATTAAATCTATCTATAACTTTTATCCAAGGTGGTAAAAATATACTTTCACCACAAATAATTTTAAATTTTCTAATTTCAGAACCAGGTTGATCTTTTTTTCTGACTCTTTCTCGCCCTTCCACCACCACAGCTTCATTAGGTGAGGCACTTATTCTATGCGCTTGATAAATAATACTAAAAGCATAATATGCAATAAACATAAGTAAAATTAAGAATGCTATACCAGCTACTAAAACTAGTATAAAGCTACCAAAAAATTCCATGAAATTTCTCCTTGTTTAGATTCTATCTACGAACAAATTCAACACGACGATTAATACCACTTTCAGGATTACTAGAATCAAGCAATTGTGATTCACCTTTTGCTACAGTAAAAAGACGGTGACTAGCAATGCCTCGTGCTTTTAAGTAACGATAAACCGCTTTTGCGCGTTTTTCTGATAAGCGCATATTGTATGTTTCACTGCCTTTGCTATCCGTGTGTCCTTCAATTTCAAACTGTTGCCCTCCAAAGGTTTCAGTATGATTTAAGACATTGACAACCTTATCTAACGTAGTTTGCGCCATTGCATCAAGTTCAAAAGAATCAAATACAAAGTTGATATTAATAGCAATAGATTTTTGTGGTCGTATATCTTGCCCCATCAGTGATGGACTGGGTACAACAGTACGCACATAGGCTTTACCATCTTTACTTGGGCTTAGTAATCCATTACCTGTATTGGTTTTGAACCTTGATACGCTTTGAGTTGTGCAGGCTGAGAAATCCCCACCACCAAAGCCTGCACGAATTTCACATTCTGAAGAATGTTGATTAATAAGTGTGACTTCTCTTGCTGTTTCTCGTGCTTGTACAAGCACTATCAAAACAAGATAAGTGAAAAAACATAAAACGCTGATTTTTAGCATTTCATTTTCCTATTGCAGAGCGAACCATTCTACAAACTTTCAAATAATTTAAATTGCTTGCAACTTTAACTTCATCCTTAGTTTTTTCATCATCATCTTGTTTTACAGGTCTTAAAATTAAAGTTCCATCTCCGGGAACTTTTGTATTTGTTATAGGCTCTAATGATATATTGGTTTTTTGATAAGCTGCATGGGCTATAGTTAGCTTATTTTTTTGCAAGCCTTCTATTTCGATGTTTGAGGCAACCAAATAAATATCTAGATTTTCTTGAGAGGGTTTGATTAGGCTTTCAGCAACTAAAGTAAGTTCATTATTTGACTGAACTGAGGTCTGTATGCTGTCATAAGTAATTGGTTCTTCTGGAGCTTGTAAAAAAGCATAAAAATTTAAGCCATTGATATTTTTAAAACCTGCATATTGAATTAGAAAACCTTGTTCTTGTTCCTGTACATTCCAAGGACAATCATATTTAGTTTTTGTATCCGCTAAAGTGATATGCGGTAGTAAAGTTAATATGCTGATATAACCAATAAAAAGATGTTTTAACATACTTTAATCCTCACATTTTGATGGTGTATCCATTGTTTTAACAGTAAAGGCTTGAAAGCCTGAAAAGTGCTTTTCAGTAAACTCGAATGTTGCGTCTAATATTTGATCGTCTATTTTTTTTGAAAACTCTATTAATTGGTTGCGTAATTCCATTTTATTGAATGGATGGCGTTGAATCAGTAATATAATGCCATAAAGCCCTTCAGATACATTTAACCTGAATGCCCCCTCCCATATTTCTCCTTGAGCAAATCTTAATGGTTTTTGACCAATTTCAGGAACACCTATTTTAATATTAATTTTTGATTTTAGTTCTTCTAGTTTTTCTAATGGTATTTCTGAAATTCTGAGTTGTGCAACATAATACCCTTTGAAAAAACCATATTTATATAGCCATTCATCAATTAGATTGATGTTTTTAATCTTTAACTTCCAACCCAAAATTGACTTAGAGGGAATAGTTAATTTGTATTCACCTCGTTCTAATGGGAAAACCTTATCGTACATACCTATATCAGTCCCCGAAGAAGTCACAATATCTTGTAAACAGGCCTCAAATGGCGCTGTTTCTGGAGTAGTCACCTCATCTGCTGGTAAAAACTCCAACTCAATCTTTCTTCCCTTCCACCACTCATAAGCTGACCAACCGCCTCCAAGCGTTATTGTTATCGCTAATACGAAATTAATTATCAGATCACCCCATAAATGCCGTGTCTTTTCTACCCGCAAAACCTTGGCTGCATCACTTAAACAAGCGACTGCTTTGACCTCTATGTTTAAGGCTTGTAGGTCTTTTATCAGGGCTTGGATAGTCTCATCGTCTTTAACTAATGTGCCGTCATGTAAAACTTCGGGGATAAAAAAATAGCGGGTGTTGTGATTGAGTGAGTTTTTTTCTGCATTTTTTTTCACTAAACGTAATTTTTTTTCTAAGCCACTGATGGGATAGACTTTTGCGTCGTGGGTATTTTGGTATTCAGCTTCGCCGTCGAGTTTGGGTGTGAGTCTGCCTGTGGCGATGATGTTGCTGTGGGGGCTTTGGGTTGCGCCCATCATCAGGCACAGTGCCATGCCAAGTTCGCCGCTTTCGCCGTCTATTTTCGCGGCTATGGGCGTGGCGCAATGCAGGCGTTGTTGGTTGAGGGCAGCTTGTGGATTGAATTTTTGGTAGAGGGCGGCAAAGGGTTTTCTTAAGCCGTATTTGCGTACACGGCTTAGAGCGCTGAGTCCCATGGTGTAGAGGCTGAAGGGAAATAAGGGGGCAACCACGGGGTCTAATGCCATGATCCAGGCTTTTTTGTCGGCATCCGCGTCATGTTTGCGGGTGCTGTAAATTTCTAAAAAGGTGTCGTTGCCACCTGCGCCTAAGTCAACTAGGGGGATGAGGACTGTGGGGTTTTTGGGGTTCATGATTTTTTGCTATGCGTGTTGTTTTGCGTTGTTTAATCATTTCTATCTTTTTTCTCGTGCCAGCACGTTGTGCGGCATGAGCCTGTACGCGCTCTGCGCGTTTTCGCGCAGAGCTCGATTCAAAAAGTTCCGCGCAGAGCGCTGGAACTAGTACATGGGGTGATGCCTTTGTTGGCTGAGTTATTCTAAGTTTTTTTGGACATCGTCGGGTAGTTGTATGGTTAGGCTTTGCATGATTAGAGTCTCGTTTGTTGGTTGTATATCTTTAGTTTATAGCAAATTTGTTCAGCCAAGCATTTAAGACTGCCAGTCCTGAAAGGACTGGCAGTCTTATTGAAGTTCTCGACAAGCCTGCACCGCTGCTTGCAGCGTGGGACTGGGCAACGGGTAGATGTTGTGAGCTTGCAGGGCTTGTATTTGGGGCTTAAATGTTTGTTGGATGTCTAAACCTGTTTGTGTATGCGCAGGCAACACGAAACCGAGCGGTTGGGCTGGGCGGGGTAGGTTTAGGGCGAGTTCTAGTTTTTCTGCAATTTTGTCAATGGCTTGTAGTTGTATTTCCTTAGCTCCAGTATTTTGCACTCTAGTGCCAGCGCTCTGCGCGGAATTTGTGGCTAGACCACCGCTGGCAATCAGTGCATTGTTGGGCAAGTTGCCTGCGTACATCAGCAGTCCGAGGGCAATACCAAGGGCTGCGCCGTTGGTGTTGCTTAAACCTGTCACAGGGTTGCTGGTGTAGATGTAAGGTGCGGCAGGGTAATATCCACAAAAATAATGAGGTAATAGTTTAGCATGACGCAAGGCTTGTTCTGCAAGCTGTGCGGCGTTGCTTAGACCATGTGGGGTGAGTTGCATTAAGCCTTGTTTTTCGGGTGTTTGCCATGCGCCGCGTTCGATGATGAGTTCTAGCAGGCTGCGTTCGGGGCGGTTTGCCATGGCGGTTACAGGTATCCACACTGTTTTTTTCATAAACATGTTAAAGACTGCCAGTCTTTTAAGGACTGGCAGTCTTGTTACCCTTTAATTATTTTGATGATTTCAAAGGCAAGTAAGGCTTTGCGCACGGTTTCAAGGTCTTGTAGTTCTGCTTCGCCGCCTGCATAGGCATCGAGTTGGATGCGAGCCAGTAGTTCTTGTTCTGCTAAACCGCGAATCCCCAGTAGTTGATTGGCATAATTTTGTGCTTCTAACCCACGGACTTGTAGCTTAATGCGTATGCTGTTGTGGTCGGTTGCCGTGATGAGTAAATGAAAGACACCGTCTTGGGATTCAAGCGGGATGTCGGGATCGGGAAGTGGATAGCTTTCTGTGTGCGAGGCGGCTGCTAGGCGAATAATTTCTGCAATGACTTCTGGGGTTTCATCTTGAATTTCTACCACGTTGTTATTGCCCATGATGCGTTTCCAAACTTCCCAATATTGTTGGTCTTGAAGTTTTGTCTGACAGCGTTGTAGCCATTGTTCTACAGGTTCTTGAGCTTCGCGCTTGGGAAGTCGTTGTTTCAGTGCTTTAAGTTGGTTTTCATCGGCTAACGGCGATAAGTAAACCCGTTCAAGTTGCAATGCTGCCCATTGCCAGAGTTTGCCTGCGTCGTCTAATGGATTGTCGTCTAGTGAATTTGAAATCGGCATTTTCTGTGTCCTGCGTTGATTATTTTCTTGGCATTTGCGTAAATTTTTTTCGCCAGCTTATTTTGGTCTAAGTTGGCATAGCGTTTATCGTTGGCAATGAGGGCTTGAAATTCAGCTTGATCGAGTACACCGTCAATGCCTTCGTCGCCACATAAAGGAAGACCGCCAGCCAGCGATTCTCGGAAGAAATGCAACATCACGGGGTCTTTATCAAAGGCTTCGGGATAATCTTCGATGAGTTTTTCAATCATTTCTAAGCGAAAGAGAATATTTTTTTCTTTTTCGTTGTCTGCTATTTCATCAATGATTTGTTGCGCAATAGGGTCAACAAAGGCAAAGGCATTTAAGAAGATTTCGCCTGCTTCGCTGTGTCTGAATTCCGTAAAGTGCTCGCAGCCTGCAAATTTATTTTTATCAGCTTGTAGTTGCTTGAAGCTTTTTTCATACAAATTGACATCATGTTCTAAGCCATCAAGTTGCGATAGTCGTTTAGCCGTGTTACGCAATGTCACCATGTTTTTTAAGTTGCCAATGGAGAGTTCTTCTCGGTGTAGCCAATGATCGGGATTCAATCCACAGGCACGTAATAGCATGTAGCGTTCGTTGAGCGAATCAATCACTTTAACCATGAGTTTCGACAGTTCTGGATCGGAGTGTAGGCTTGTTAATGGCAGCGGCAAAACTCTCAACATTTGAAAAAATGAGATTTCTTCAGGTGCTTCGGCACAATTTTGTTGTGCTTGCAATTGTAAAATGCCGTATTTTTCTCGTTGCCCTTTGGAGACTTTGCACAGTTCGGCTTCAAGCTGTTGGCATAAATGCGCTAGGGTTTCAGCAGTTGTTTGAAAATAATCTTCGCTATGCGGTCGAATTTCAGCTTGACGTTTAATTTCTGCGCTTTGCGTCCATTGCGCTCGGGCTTTGCGAAACAAGGCTTGTAGCAATAACAGCATATTGCCGGGTTTGCCTGCTAAATTCGCCGCTGGCTTTAAGCGGTATAACAGCAGACGCTCGGTTACATACAGATGACTTTGTTCGGCAATCACGCGCTCGGAAGGTTGACGATAATCTTGGAATAAGAGTTGTCTGGCATAGGGTTTTCGAGTGTCGCTAAGTAATGCTAATGTCTTCACGATCAATGCCTCTTCATCCAAGTTGTCAGCTTGTAATTGCGCATCCAACAGTCTGAATAGATCCAATGCAAAGCGATCTCGGATGTTGAAAATGCGGATTTTGTCTTGGTCTTTTTGTTTCTGCATAAGCGTTCCTCTTGGCAGCTCAAGCTTCATTGCTTCTATAGAATACTTCGGGGATAAAAAATGGACACGCTGCTAGGAGGCTGTCCGAGAATACAGAACTTACTGCGAAAACGTGGATTTTGGGCCTCTTTTCCCAGGGCAAACGCATTAAAACCCCTTAAAATATCAAATAGTTATAAAACCATTGTTTTTGTAGGTTATGGCGATGTCTTTTTGTATGCTCTGGAAACCGCATTCCTTCGTTGGAAATTCTATAAATCTCCAGAAAATTTTTTTAAGTTATTGATATTTTATTTATTTTAATGCGTTTGCCCTGCCTCTTTTCCGCTTTTTATCGTTAAATAGGGCAGCTATTCGCCTCAAAAAAGCGAAAAACCTGCCTCAAAACCACGCTTTCTCGCTACGGCTTCTATTCTCGGACAGCCTCCTCGTACCGTGTCTTGGAAGTGAGTCGGATTATTAAACCTGACAGGTTTCCAAAACCTGTCAGGTTTTTGTGCCACGAATAACCCGAGGCATTTCCAAGATGCAGTATTAGCTTCACTCACGATGATAAGGATGATGATTAAGTAAACTCCAAGCACGGTAAATCTGTTCTGCGACGACGATGCGTACCAGCGGGTGTGGCAAGGTCAAATTCGATAGCGCCCAGGTTTGTTGCGCACGGGCTTTGCAGGCGGCGGCTAACCCTTCGGGCCCGCCCACCAATAAACTTAAATGCGATGTGTGTTGTAACCATTGTTCTAATTGCACGGCTAATTCTTGGGTATTCCACGCTTTTCCGCGTTCATCTAAAGCCACCACTTGAGCCGCTTTAGGAATGGCTGCCAACATTTTCACCCCTTCTTCATTTTGCAAACGCTGAATATCCGCGTTTTTACCCCGCTTGCGTAGTGGGATTTCGATGAGTTTTAAGTGACACGCCGCAGGCAAACGTTTGCTATATTCTTCATAGCCTTGCGTCACCCAAGAGGGCATTTTTTGTCCTACACAAATCAGTTGTATTTGCATTTAATAAGACCACTTATAGCTGATGTTACGCAAAGGCTTCTCAAGACGCTTGAAAACAGACTCAAACGTAAAAAAACCGCCCTTGCTCGATATTTCATTCACTTCACGCTGCGTGCGTAAGGTGTCTTAAACCCTTGTTTAACGTCAGTGGTTAAGACATAAAAAAACCGCAAGTCCAATAAATGGACTTGCGGTTTTTTAGGCGACGATAATCATCGCCCAGCCAGTTTCTAAAGAAACTTAAGCGGCAGGTGCAGCAGGTTCAGGAATAGTGATACTGATAGGGTCTTTGCTGATAACAAAAGCACCATCATCCGTTGAATAAGCAAAATTCAAGGTGATTTTACCTGGCAAGCTTAAACCAGGGCCATTCCAAACTTGGACAAATTCCAGCATAGACAAGCCTTCTGGCATCGCTTTGTAAGCAGGCGGCAACGCGTTGAAATCTGGAACGATTTCTAAACCTTGTGGGGTTAAAGCAAAGTTCAATACGCCCATAGAACCATCAGGATTAGGTAACTCGTAGCTACCATACACATAGTAGTTACCGGGTTTACCTACATCACCAGGTGCAGGACGCATTTGTGCAGCGATGTCATGCATGGAATCAGGAGTCAGAGGTGAACCTGTGATGGGGTTGACTGTGACAGTAGAGCCCGTAGTCGGATCAGTCATATCCATAGTGGTTTTCGTATATTGCACGAAAGTACCATCAATGCCGTCACCACCTGTGAACACAGCTTCGCTGTTTGAACCATCCGCATTAACTGCACCTAAATTATCTAAACGTTTGTTACTGACAGGAATAACGCCGTTACGTTTAGAGTAATCATTGAAGTAAAGGTTGCTTAATTCAGCAAACTTCATTTTGTGCATAGGGTCTTCAGAACCAGCTAAGTCCATCGTTTCTGAAGGGTCGTTTGCTAGATCGAACATGTACCAACTTTCGTCAGCGGCTTTTTGTGACAGTTTCCAGTTGCCTTTACGCAGACCTTTCACGCCGTCCATTTCGAAACCTAAGTAACGATCAGGATTGCAGTAGAATTGACCGTGCTGGAGCAGACCCGCCATGGACACCCCTTCCATTGGTGTCAAGGCTTGACCTTTCCACTCAGCAGGATAAGTAGCCCCTGCAATGTCTAATGCAGTTGGAGCAATATCCATCACTGAAGTCAGGCAATCATATTTGAAACCAGACAGGTTAGATTGAGGATAGGTCACAAATCCTGCAGTATGAACGCCACCTTCAAAACTAGTCGCTTTGTATTGAGTGAAAGGCACACTCATCAGGTTGCCCCAAGGCTCACCTGGATCAATGTAGGATTTAGAAGTCCCTAAGTTGGCTAACAATTCATCAAATTTAGCTTGATCAAAGTTAGGATCAGCCGGGTCTGTGACGAAATTTTGCAAGCTGTAGGGGAATTTTTCTAATACCGCAACAGTACGTGGCCCTGGGAAACTGAAGATAGGCGCTTCGATTTCTGCACCATTATCTGAATAAACGAAGAATACGGTATTGTTGTATTCGCCTTTGTCTTTCAGAGTTTGAATCAATTTACCGACGTTATTGTCAAGGTTTTCAACCATGGCTGCATAAACCGCCATACGGGTGGCTTCTAACAATTGAACTTGTGGGTCTAAGCTATCCCAAGCAGGCACAGTATCAGGACGAGGTGGCAAAGTGGCGTTTGGCGCAACAATACCTAATGCTTGTTGACGAGCAAAGCGTTCTGCACGTAATACATCCCAACCTTTTTTGTAGGTGTCTACATATTTAGCGGTGACATCTGTAGGGGCTTGCATGGGAGTGTGCGTAGACAAATAGGACATGTTCAGATAGAAAGGCGTGCCAGCAGGTTTGCTGTCTAACATGGCAACGGCTTCGTCAGTGAAGTAATCTGCTGCGTAGATTTCTTTTCCGGTAGCAGGGAATTGAGTGACGAGTTCACCATTTTTCACATATAAGTCTTCTTTAGCTTCCCAGATGCGGTTGCCTTCAGCGTCACGCACCAAGTTGCCGTCAGCGTCACGTAATGGATGCCATTGGCTGGTGATGATGTTGCCATCAGCGTCAGCTAAGAAATGTACGTCACCGCCGGGTAATAGCAATGCACGGGTTTCAGTGAAACCACGGCTGATAGGACGGTAATCCATTTCTTCACCCATGTGCCATTTGCCGACCATCATGGTGTGGTAGCCAGAATCTTGCAGCAATTTAGGGAAGGCTGGGGTATCTAAGCTCAGGACGGGCACAATGCTGCCGTCTGCTTGTTGAGGTGCATAACCGGGTTGACCGATTTGCTCTGGACGCATGGTCGCACCGCCCATATTACCCATACCTACAGCATGGTTATCTTTACCGGTAAATAACATGGCACGCGACGGAGATGAGGTGGAAGATGCGTAGAAGTTATTCAGAATCACACCAGAATTAGCCAATGCGTCTAAATGAGGAGTAGGCACTTCTCCACCAAAAGAACCCATATCGGAGAAACCCATGTCATCAATAACAATGGTAACAAAGTTAGTGGTGGTCGCGTTGCCGAGGGCATCAGTAGTGACAGGATCGGCGGCTACAGCGTGATGAGCCGAAAACAGCATGCCTGAAGAGGCTAATGCTAAAGTAATCGCTTTTCTTAATTGCATAGGAAATGACTCCTTAAGGTTCTTGCGTGCTATTAACGGTAGCACATTGATTTAAAAGGGGTTTGAATGATATACGGTGGAATTAGAATAGTCCGTTTTGAAACAAGGATTCTTACAGCAAAGCGTATACTGAGTTGCCATAAATCACGCGGCATTGTAACCAGTTTATACATAAAAAGGTAGGTTGGATTGCGTCCCATTTTGACAGGTCGTCAGAATCATTAAACCAGTTATCAGCTACTTAATACCGCTAATGAGATAATATCTACCAACAAAAGCGTGGTTAGGTCTGTGCTCCCACTCATTATCCATCCCATGTAGCAGGGCTTTGTCAGGACGACTCACCGCCCTCAATCATTGACTTAGACTGTCTTTATCGGCAGAAAAAAATAATGCCGTCAGCATGAAAATGGAGCAAAAAGTTACCAGCCTCCAAATGTCAACAGAGCCTAATATCACACTCCAACTGATCACTTTCTCAAATCACCATTCTTTCTATAACAGCTTTTTATACAACATGTTATATCATCACATTTGCAGTGCGTGTCATTAAATAGTCATACAAGATGATTAGGATACGCGCTGGCTTTTTGCACGGTAGGATAAAAAGCCATTAAAACCACAAGCTCTAAGGAATGTTCATGAGTGCTGCATCGAAAAGTCTCAAAACAGCGATTCACCAAGATAGTTTGATGTCCCACCAGGGCCTGTTACAGCGCCTATTTAGCACCTGGTTTAACGGCTTTGTATATAACCAGATTTGGGAAGACCCACAAGTAGACCGCGAAGCTTTAAACATTCAAGCAGATAGCCGTATATTAACCATCGCATCGGGTGGTTGTAATGTTTTGAATTATTTAATTGATGACCCGGCTAAAGTGGTTGCCGTTGATCTCAATCCTTATCACATGTACCTGACTCGTTTGAAATTAGCGGGTTTTGCTCACTTGCCCAATTATGACACCTTCTATGATTTCTTTGGGCGTGCGGATCAATCGCATAATTTAGAGAATTATCATCAATACATCCGTCCACATTTAGACGTAGAGACTCGTCGTTTCTGGGATGGAGGAATGCCTTGGAACAAACGCAATGGCTACTTTAAGAAAAATGTTTATCGTTATGCGCGTTTTGGCTACTTCATGCGATTTCTACATCAAATTGGTAAAACAGTGGGTTTTAATCCTGAGCGTTTATTGAAAGCTCAAACCTTAGAAGAACAAAAAAATATTTTTGATGAAGACATCGCGCCTTTTTTTGATCATTGGTTTGTCAATAAAGTGGGTAATTTACCTTTTGCTGTTTTTAGCTTAGGTATTCCGCCACAGCAATATGAAGCAATGAAAACAGAGTCAGAAGGCAATCTTGTTAATCTATATCGTGAACGTGTGCGCCGTTTAGTCTGTGACTTTCCCATTCAAGACAACTATTTTGCTTGGCAAGGCTTTTCTTTATCTTATGATCATGAAAACCGTGCAGCAATACCGGATTATCTTAAAGAAGAGCATTATGAAACGATTAAGTCGCGTTTGCCTCGAGTTGAAACGCATATTACTTCATTAATTGATTATCTAGCACAAGAGCCGTTGCACGCCTTAGACCGTTTTGTCTTTCTTGATTCTCAAGATTGGATGAATGATGCAATGATTGCTGGTTTATGGTTTCAAATGGCACGAGTAGGTCGTCCTGCTTCACGAATTATTTTTCGCACCGCTTCCACTGAATCCCCTATTGAAAGCGCTCTCCCTCAAGAATTATTGAAACGCTTTAACTACGAGAAAGATAGATCGGATATTTTATTCCGGCAAGATCGCTCAGCGATTTATGGTGGTTTTCATATTTATCAAATGCTACCTCCTGAAGTTGTTTTAGATAAGGTGGCTTAAAGTGCACACATAAATGTACGCTTTTTTAGGTTTTTTTCATCTATGAATACAGTGGAACACATGGATCAAATGTATCGTTATCAACGGCATATTTATGATCTGACACGCAAATATTATTTGCTAGGGCGCGATACGCTGCTTGAGCGTATGCCAGTACAACCTGGAGATAGAATTCTGGAAATGGGTTGTGGTACGGCTAGAAACCTAGAAAAACTGGCACGCCGTCATTCTGAGGTTGAATTATATGGAGTGGATGCATCAAATGAAATGCTGCTGACGGCAAAGCAAAAATTAGCCCGCACACCCTATGCTCAACAGATTCATTTAAAACAAGGTTTAGCAGAAGAAGTTCATTATCAACATTTGTTCGCATTAGATGAACCCTTTGATACGGTGTTTTATTCTTATGCCTTATCCATGATACCCCCTTGGCGTGAAGCATTGGCACAAGGTCTGGCTAATCTTAAACCTGATGGTGATATGTACATTGTTGATTTTTCTCAACAAGAACAACTCCCCGCTTGGTTTCGTCGTGTTTTACGAAGCTGGTTAGCATGGTTTGATGTGTACCCTAATCCTGATTTACCCGATCATCTGCGTGAATTAAAAGCCACAGGGGGGATTGATTTTGAATGGACATGTGTAAAAAAAGATTACGCCTTTATCGCCCACTTAAAGAAAGGTCAAGAATACCAGGGGTGAATGGAAAGCAAGTGTGTCGTACAACCCTGTTCATATCTCTATATCGGTACTGACCGCAATGCGGTCAAGACGGCATTCCCATGCGGCGCATGGGAACAAGTTAAACATTGTTTGGAAACGCGGCGTTCTTTGCGCCTCTTGCGCCGTTTGCGTTGCCTTTTAAAGCGGATGGCTTGAATCATACAACTGAGGTCATTTCCCTATATCACCTGAAAGCGTCCATTTTATGAAAATTATCATCGCCTCTGATGCATGGCAGCCGCAAATTAACGGTGTTGTTCGCACCCTGATGACCACCCGTGACAAGCTGCATCTCATGGGACATGAAGTGCAGGTGATCAGCCCTAATGAATTTTCAACCGTCCCTTGTCCCACCTATCCAGAAATCCGTTTAGCCTATGGTTTAGGCCGTAAAATCGGTCAACTGATCGAAGATTTTCAGCCTGATGCCATACATATTGCGACGGAAGGGCCACTGGGTTGGGCCACGCGGGGGTACTGCATCAAACACGGTTATCGCTTTACCACTTCTTTTCATACTAAATTTCCCGAATATGTTGAGGCGCGTTTTCGCATTCCCGCCAGTTGGGGTTATGCCTTGCTGCGGCGCTTTCATGCACGGGCTGAACGTATGATGGTCGCCACGTCCAGCATGGCGAAAGAATTAGAACAATGGGGTTTTAAGCATCTGGCTCGTTGGTCGCGTGGCGTGGATGTCGATGTATTCAAACCGCGAGACAAAGCTTTTTTAAGCGCAGCCCGTCCCATTGCGCTGTATGTTGGACGAGTGGCTATCGAAAAAAACATTGAAAATTTTCTAACACTCGACATACCGGGCAGCAAATACGTGGTTGGTGACGGCCCACAACGAGAACACCTGCGTAAAGTGTATCCAGAAGTACAATTTGTCGGCTCTAAAGTCGGAGAAGAATTAGCCCAGTATTATGCTGCCGCCGATATTTTTGTGTTCCCCAGCCGCACCGATACTTTTGGTTTGGTCTTAATTGAGGCGCTGGCTTGCGGTGTTCCGGTCGCAGCTTATCCCGTACCTGGGCCTTTAGATGTGATTAATGGCTCAGGCGTGGGCGTGCTGCATGAGGACTTACAAACCGCCGTCAAACACGTCTTAAAAGCCCCGCCTAGTGCTGAATATTGTCGTGATTACGCCATGCGCTATACCTGGGATATTTGCACTCAGCAGTTTTTAGATAATCTTTGCATACCTGCTAAACAAGGCTGAATGCAGCCTCGGTCTACTCGACCAAGAACAGGGTTAGATTTTGCAATCAGGTATTCATTGCTAACCCCATTTTCTGGCTAAGAATACCCAGCCATTGCTCTTAACGGAGCACAATATTCATTCAATTGTTCCACTTGTGCATCGCTTAAGTTATCTTGCCAAGCGCCGATTTTTCCGCTATTGAAAGTGCGTGATTGAGCGCTGTAAATGCCTTCTATTTGTGTAGCTTGTGGCTTGTTGTGGCCTAAATGCTCGGCAATTTTTTCTACCGTGGCGCGTTGTTGTTCAGCACTGCCCCCGCCTTGTTCTCCCACCAAATCTTCAAATTTAATCAACAAACATCCCGGCGCATCGCGCCATGCCAACATGGACTCATACACCCTGTGGAAATCTTGCATGGCCACCCCTGCGTGTTGAGCAAACCCGCCATTGAGGAGAAAATCTAACTGCTGTTGTGCATCCAATGAAGCAAAGTCTTGATGGAGAAAATGCATCCCCATGCCGGTTTGATCATTGTTGTAGAGAATATGTTTCAGTTGTGAAACGACCACCGCAGAGGGATCGCGCATGATAATCAGATGGCGATATTCATAGTGATCGAGAATCTCCGCCAATTCTGTAGAAAAGGGCACATGTCCGTGAACATAGTAATCATGAGGATAGCTATCAAACCAAGCACGAGCGGTGGGCACATTTACGTAATAAGGGCTTAAAGCGCCAATGGGAATGAGATGTTGCGTATCCTCTGCTTGAACTTTACGGCTCAGCAATGCTTGGCGGTAATTGAGCAGTTTAGGCGCACCCATTCCCAGTTTTTCACGCATTTTGGCGATGATACCGCGTTGGGTGAAATACTCTTTATAACCAAATAGCTCAACGCTGCGGGTGAGTAAATGAGTACCACTTTTGGGTAGGGAATTAATTAAAACACGCTGTGCAGGGATGTTCATGGAGTTGAGTTCTTTAGGCTGTGGAAGTGTCAATGACTCGCTTTAAACCCTGTAGGAATAACCGAGTCTCGTAGCGAAAGGCCGCCATTTTGAGACTAATACGCCCTCTATTCAATGAAAAAAGTAGGATGGTCACTCCAAAAAACGAGTTTATGGTGGATGAGCTTGTCTTCATACTCGGTCAAACACCTTATCTGACAAATACAAACCGATGAGGATAGCGGCTACCCTTTCGTTCAAATTTCCGCTACCCTGAAACTTTATTTTTCAAGTAAACCTCGGATGTTACGCCATCTTTCAAATGCAAGGAGACAATTGTGAAAGTATTATGGACAAGTGCTGTATTGGCTGTACTCGGCTCGGTGAGTAGTGTGCAAGCGGCTCCCCCTTCGCCTTGGTTAGCGGTGACTGAGGGCAGTACCGCGTATTCCAGCGTATCCGGCTGTGCTCGTGCTGCGGCAGATGTGTTGCGTGATAAAGGCTTTGCGCGAGTGAGCAATATGGGCAGCACCGTGATGGGTGCTTATCGCAGCGGTAGCGATTATGAATTTAAGGCAGCGATTAAATGCCAATCGAGTTCTGCGGTGATCTTTGTTGTCACCACCTTGTCAGGACAAGGCCTGAATAAAGCCAACAGCTTGTTGGCAGGCTTGCGCGGCGGTAGCAGCTCCTCTATGGGCGGCGGCGGTGATGATTTTGACGATGAACCTTTAGATGATGATGACATGCTAGAAGACGAAGAATTACCACTAGAAGATGATGAAGCTTTTGATTAAAAGCATCATGTGGTAGAACTTTAGAAACAACACCGCTTTAAGCGGTGTTGTTTATTACCTATCAAAAAATCCCCCCACAGCCCCTTTCCTCTCATGCAAATTTCTTTACAAACTGGTTTATTGAACATTGACTCTCCCCAGCCTGAGCGCTTACTTGAACTCAGCGGCTTTGGCTCGCGGGCTAATAAAAAACGGGGTTTTGTGTTTGTCAGCAAAGTGTTAGGCAAACATTATCCGGCTCGCCCACAGGCTATGCAGCACGCCCAGCGGCAATTAGCAGAACAACTCATGCGCGCATTAAGCGATGCACCGACATTGGTCATCGGTTTTGCCGAAACCGCTACGGGTATTGGTTTTGGCGTGTTTGAACAATTGCAAATGCAGGGATTGAATACAGGCTTTTATCTGCACACCACGCGCTATCGTTTGAATCAACCGCTATGGCTCGATTTCCAAGAAGAACACAGTCATGCCACTGAGCATTTATTGTACAAACCATTAGACCCACATTTGCAAGCACAATTGCAACAAGTAGAAAACCTGGTCTTAGTCGATGATGAATTTTCTACGGGCAATACCTTGCGCAATTTATTGCAGGTATTGCAACCACAACTTCCTGCTTTAAAGAATGTCTATGGTGTGGCTTTATTGAGTTGGATGCAGCAAGCCCCAGCGGATTTGCAATGCGTTAGCCTGCATCAAGGGCGCTTTCAATTCACCCCTAAAGCGGGAGATTGGGCGGATGAAACCCAAGGCGCGGTAGCCTCTCATCCACCCGTGTTAGACACAATTATTCCCTATAATTTTGGGCGTTTTGGCGTGCAGCATTTTGCCCCAGACTATGCGAGTTGGGTGGCGGGGATACCTTTGCAGCATGAGCGTGTGTTGGTGTTAGGCACAGGAGAATTCATGCATCCCGCTTTTGGCTTAGGACGTTTTCTAGAAAACCAGGGGGTTGATGTGCATGTGCAGTCCACCACGCGCTCGCCGCTGAATGTCGATGCGGATATTCAAAACCGCTTATGCAGTGTCGATAACTATCATGAAAACATTAACAATTATGTGTACAACCTAAAGACTTATGAGCGTATTTTGCTATGTGTAGAAACCACTCAATTGCCGCATCATTTTGATTTTCTCACCTCGTTAAAAGCCTACGCTGAGCATGTGCAGGTGATTTATGCACGTTGTTAAGTGCTTATGCGAGTCAGGCGGATGTCGGTAATACTGAGATGATTTTCCAGGGTTTGCCTGAACAAATACCTCGTAAGGTAGAGATTACAAAAAAGTTTAAACGTAGACTCACCATTAAATGTGATGAGATGTGCTCATTTGTGCAAAATAATGAGGAATAAGCCATGGATATGGCTTGCTTTGGATGTTGAGACGCGAGAAATTGTTGGTGCATATATTGGGCTGCGTGATGCACAGGCAGCTCAAAAATGATGGGATTCTTTACCTCCAGTCTATGACAGTGTGCCGTATCATATACTGATGACTGGGAAGCTTATTAAGTGGTTTTGCCTAGTAAACGACATTTGGTAAAGAGACGGGACTGCCCCATCATATTGAACGATTTAATGGCACAATGAGGCCACGCGTTTCCCGCTTGGTCAGAAAGGCTTTATCTTTTTCTAAAAAAATCGAAAACCATATTGGTGCGATGCAGAAGGGGATAAGCAAGCGCGTTTGGACACCGCCCGTGCTTTGCTGGCTGACGGAATGCCTTTGGAAAAGGTCAGCAAATACACGGGGTTAAGCGTTACAGATATATTAAACCAAGAGGATTAGCAGAAAACACACTTTTAGCGTGCAAGCCTATAATTGCAAAACAATTTTTCCCTGCGTGTGTCCGGCTTCTAATTGTTGATGGGCTTTAGCGACTTCTTCTAAAGGTAACACTTGCGAAACATCCACGGTTAATGCGCCCGCACACATCCATTCGGCAGCTTGGTCGAGCATTTTGCGTTGGGCGATACGCGCTTCGTGTAAGCCCATGATTTCTGGGGTCAACATCATTTCATAACTGACGCTTAAATTACGTAATTTAGCGATTTTCCAGGTCTCGCCATCGCAGGGATGTTCTAACAAAGTGACCACGCGCCCATAAACTTTGGTGGCTTGCATAGAGCGGCAAAAGGTGTCGCCGCCCACGGTATCAAAAACCACATCAACGCCCTGTTGCTGCGTCCAACTCAACACGGCTTGGACAAAATCGCTGTGTTGGTAATTCAAGCACAGATCAGCGCCTAAGCGGTGGGCTTGTTCGGCTTTTTCGGGCGAGCTAATGGTGGTGGCGATTTGAGCGCCGAGTTGTTTAGCCAGTTGAATAGCAACATGTCCTACACCGCCAGTGCCGGCGTGAATTAAAACCTTTTGTCCGCTTTGCAGATTTGCTCGATCCACCAAGGCTTCCCATGCGGTAATCCATACCAATGGGAGGGCGGCTGCGTCTTGCATGGATAAGGCTTCGGGTTTGGCAGCGGCATATTCTTGGTGAATACAGGTGTATTCGGCGTAATTACCCGCGACACCTGCGCCAATTCCGCCATTGTAAAAAAACACGGCATCGCCGACTTTAAAACGTGTGACTTGTTCGCCGACGGCTTCGACAATGCCTGCGCCATCGCAACCGAGAATGATGGGCAGCGTGTCGGGGTTCAAACCGCCTTTGCTGCGCATTTTATAATCAACAGGATTCACGCCCGCAGCCTGTAGGCGCACACGGATATGTTCTGGGCTAGGCAGTTCAGGAAGAGGCAGTTGTTGAAGTGTGAGCTGTTCAATACCACCGGGAGCCGTTAAAACAATGGCTTTCATTGATGTATGTTCCTTTATTTTGTAGCTTCTGCACCCGCTGCTATTTGGCTATAGTCTGATCGCAGTTGTCCAAATACATTGCGGATTTCTTCTTGAAAGGCAGTGAATTCTTCTATTTGTTCGCTGCGGTATTCTGATTTAATGCGCCGTGCTCTGGCTAGAATGGGTAAAGCGGAGAGTTGTTGAATAGGAATGTCGAGTTTTAATAAGCTATTGCCGTGATGAAAGATTTGCAGCATGATGGCTAATAGAATGAATTGTTTTTGTGGAGAACAAAAGCTGTCAATGTCATCTAAAGCACTTTGTTGTAATAAACCTTCACGGATTAAATGTGCGCCTTCTAATACCCAGCGTTGTTGAGAAGACAGTGCTTCGGGCCCGACCAGATTAACAATGCGCGATAATTCATCGGCTTGTGCCAATAAACTTAAAGCTTCTGCCCGTGAATCGGCCCAACGCTTATCAATTTCTTCATCCCACCATTTTTTTGCAATATTGACGTAATCAGAGAAACTATCATTCCAATCTACAGAGGGATAATGACGAGCATCGGCGAGTTCTTTAGATAAAGCCCAGAAAGTTTGCACGATTTCTTTGGTGTGGCTGGTGACAGGTTCGGAAAAATCACCGCCGGGAGGCGACACCGCACCAATCAACGTGACCGAGCCATAGAGTCCGCCTAGGCTTTCGACCCGTCCAGCACGTTCATAAAAAGCAGCTAAACGTGAGGCTAAATAAGCGGGATAGCCTTCTTCTACGGGCATTTGCCCTAAGCGTCCGGCGACTTCGCGCAGAGCTTCTGCCCAACGGCTGGTGGAATCTGCCACGGTGACGACATCGTAACCTTGATCACGAAAATATTCGGCGATGGTGATACCCACATAAATCGAGGCTTCGCGTGCTACCACAGGCATGTTCGAGGTATTAGCGATGAGCAACGTGCGCTCCATTAATGAGCGTCCGGTGTGCGGGTCGGTGAGTTCGGGGAAGCTTTCCAAAATATCGACTAATTCATTACCGCGTTCGCCGCAACCAATATAAATCACGATGTCAGCATTGGCCCAGCGGGCAATTTGCTGTTGCACCATGGTTTTGCCCGCACCGAAAGGGCCCGGCACGGCAGCTTTGCCGCCTTTTAGCAAAGGAAAAAAGGTGTCGAGAATGCGTTGTCCGGTCAGCAGTGGTAGGACGGCGTGATCGCGTCGTAAATAGGGGCGCGGGGTGCGTACAGGCCAGCGGTGATACATTTTGACATCAATCACGCTGCCGTCGGCTTGTTTGAGCTTTGCCATCACTTGTTCTATGCCATAAGTTCCCGATTGGGCGAGTTCAACTAATTCGCCTGACACATCAGGGGGAACAAGAATGCGGTGAGCAATGCTTTCTGTTTCTTTAACTTTACCTAACACTTCGCCACTGCCGACGTGATCGCCGATTTTAAATTTTTTGCTGGGTTTGAAATTCCAGGCCGCGTCTCGATCTAGCGAAGGGATATTTAAGCCGCGTGCAATGTAGTCGCCGCTTTGCTCAAAAATGACCGGCAGCGGGCGTTGTACGCCATCAAAAATTTGTCCTAAAAGCCCAGGGCCGAGTTCCACTGAGAGGGGATGCCCCAAGCGTTCAGCTTTACCTCCGGGCATCAGCGATTCGGTGGATTCATAGACTTGCACGATAGCTTCTTGACCTTCCAAGCTAATGACTTCGCCAACCAAGCCTAGGTGCCCTATTTTTACCTGTTCGCCATTGCTAACGCCCGGTAATTCGACCCGTACAATAGGGCCGTTGATGTCGATGATTTTTCCCATGCTTTAGCCATTAACCATTAAATAAAAGACTCATGTATTCATTAGACATTTTAGATGGCAACAAGCGTGAAAGAATAGCTTGTTGGAGTTCATCTCGCATGAGCTCAACTTTACCTTCAAAGGTAAAATCAATACAAATGCGTGTGTCTTCGCTATAACATAACAAACCGCCACTGCATTTCTTCTCAATGGGAAGGGTGTGTAACTGACATTCAACGGCATGAATCCCCTGAGTCATTGTGTCCCATTGTGATGCTAATGCATCGTAATCCGCTTGAATGACGTGAACAATCATCATTGGCTGTTGAAGAGATTGTGCGGCTTTGATTAAATCGTGCTGCAATAGCGTGTGGTAGGTGCTGGGATCATTACGCAACTGCTGTAAGCTCTCCATCAACTGTTGCATCACACTTTGCACTAATGACCAACGCTGACGATCTAATTCCGCCTGCATTTGTAATTCACTGGCCTGCACTCGGCGATGGTATTCTCGATCAGCAGCTGATTTAGCTGCCAGTAATTCACGTTCTTCTCGCACTTGCATGCGTGAAGAAAAGTCAGCCTTCATGCGTTCAGTTTGGCGTTTGCCTAATTCATGTTGCTCATCAGCCAAAGCTTGAGCGCGTTGAATAATGGCACTTTCCAACGCCTGTGCTTGCTGGTTTTCTTTGAATTTTTCATTATCTGCCATGCGGTGTTGCTCACTTCAGGTTTAACCGTGTTTAACCACAGATATAATGAGATATAGATGTCGAGTGGCGACTGAATATGTTAGAGCCTATACGAAAATGGGATAATCGGCTGCAAATCCGCCCTTTTGGTCAGATTTTCCGCTTTTTTTCGTTACACGCCCGCTATTCGCCTTAAAAAACCAAAAAACCTGCCTCAAAATAGCGAATTTTCGCTTCGATTCCCCATCTTCGTATAGGCTCTTAGTCGCCTAAAGCCGCAGCGCCTAAGACTCGTTTTACCAGTTCTTCCACAGGTGGATGATAGTTCTGTGGATCATTTAAGGGCGGTAGAGTCATAATGACCACTTCTCCGCTATCTTGCCGAATGCGCTGATAACAATGTCCTGGATCAAGCGTCAAACTTTGTTCAATAAACACTAATGCTTTTTGCTTTTTTGTTAGCAATTCACACAGCACATCTTCTACAATGGAAGGATTGGCATCAGGATAAGTTTCAAACCCTAATAAATTAAAGCCTTCCATTAAAGCGGCAGTGCCAAAAGCCAATAAACGCATTAGAGTTTATCCAGCAACAAAATCGTTACAACTAAACCATAAATAGCAATCCCTTCAGCCAATCCGATAAAGATGAGGCTACGCCCAAAAGCTTCAGGTTTTTCAACCACCACAGCCAGTGCTGCCGCACCAATAGGGCCGACCGCAAGACCTGCACCGATGGTCGCCATCGCGGTAGGAATGCCCGCACCGATAATGGCTAAGCCTAAGCCCATAGATATTTCTTTGCTGACTTCTACCGTGGTTTCTGCCATTACGCCTTGCATAGCCAACAATAGCAGTACAACTAAAGCTCCAACAAAGCTCAATACATTAATACCTAACATCGCTTTTAAACGTTGCAAAGCATGAGCTTGCGCTGCTTCTGGTACTGGATGCATCTGGTAATAAAATCCCATCATAATGGTTAATACGGTCATACCACTCATAAAGATAATAGGCCAGTACATAGGTGTCTCCTTTTAATTAATAATCTAAATCTGTTTATTAGTGACGTAATTTTAATGGAGTAAAGTCTTTACCTGTTCCACTAAAGAACCGAGCAAAACCTTCATAATATTCTAATCTTAAAACCTGGATAGCCACGATGGCACCTTCCACGACTAAAATAAATACATTACCTAAAATCACTGTCGTCCAATGTCCAAAAGCATCCATTGAATGGGCAATAGCAAAAACAGCTAATGCTAAAGCCGCATGATTTAAGCTAAATGCTGCCACACGCATAAATGACAAGGTATTTGATATGAAGTTCATAATGGTTTCAAAGCCTTCAACCAAAACAATAATCATGCGTTCAGTGAGTCCTAATTGACGCTGTTCATACCATTTAAAACTCATAATAACCGCAAAAGGCATGGCGATTAAGACTAAGGATAAATTGCTTATTCCATAGCCTAAAAACATTGAAGCACCGCCGTATAACAGACCTAGATAAAATAAAATACCAGCCATGCCGCGATTATCAAACCAAGCTTCATAATATTGTTTAGCTTTTAACAAGTTATAAAACTTCAAACCAGATGCAGCAAGAATAAAGCTAATCCCCCAGAATAACGCCACACTAAGCATTAGCATAGGATTTGTTAAAGGTGCAATCCATAAGGCATGAATCACATGCTCATAACCAAAAAGACTGCCATATAAAAAGCCAAACAGAAAAGAAACAACGCCTGCACTCATCACCATGACGGCAAAATGCTTTAAAGTTTTACGAAAATACCATCCACCCAAGGCAATGACAGCACCATGCCCAATATCACCGAACATCATGCCAAACATCAAGACAAAACTAATGGCAAATAAAATAGTGGGATCGAGTTCATTGTAGCGAGGGATACCAAAATTACGCACCAACACTTCAAAGGCTTTAAAGTATTTAGGGTGCTCTAATAAAGTGGGAACTTGTTCTGTTTCTTCTGCTTGTGGGGCGCGGTAACTTAAAACAAAAGGATGTTTTAAGGCTTTATTTAAAAGCACTTGCACGTTATCCGTATCTCGTTCAGGCACCCAACCTTCAATTAACGTTAAGCCGCTTGTCCCCCCACGCATAAGATGAGAGACAGCAGCATAAGGATTTGCACGTTGTAATTGTTGAGAAATGCTATTTAATTGAGCACCCCACTGGCTTTGTAACTGAGTTAAATTTTTCAGGCAGTCTTGGATATTTAATTCAAGTTGTTGATATTGTGTTTCTAAATCTTGCTGAATATTCTCTGGTTTATCAGAAAACTCTTGAGGAATACTTAGGACTTGAAAGTTAGAGGTTTTTAATAATTTTTGAATATTATTAGAAGATGAACTATCAGCACCCGAACCCACCACTAATATATAGGCTGTATCCACGGTGTTATGAAAACTATGCGTGAAATAGTGTTCTTCTAAACGAATAGCTTGCTCAAATCGCTCTACATCGGACAGTGCTAGTGTACCGATATGTAAATCAAGAAATTTTTGCTGGCTTCTTAAGAGACTTAAATCAATATCTAACGATTTAAATATATCGAGTGATTGTTTTAAATGATTGACTTGGCGTTGCTCATCTTGCAATTTATGCAATTGTTCTTCTTGTTGAGACAATTGATTCCAACAATCGCCTAATGTCTGGTTAATGCTGTCAAGTTCTTGCCGACTAATCGGTGTTAATTCAAGTGCTGTCGTCTGCTCAGAAATCTCAATATGCTGGGCAATTTTATCTAAACGATTTTTAGCACTGGAATACACTTTTCCATAACTTTCAGAAGGACGGCGCGTCAGCACGTCATCGGGCACTTCTGCCACTTCTGGAGAAAACACACCCGCATGAGCTAATACTAACATCGCCAGAGGAGCATCATCACGCATGGTTTTTAAGCTCATGCGCTGCATACTTAAAGGCTTGAACATAATAGACCTGCCAAAAGGTTAAACCATGTGTCTATAGTCTGTGGAGCACCTAATGATGGATGATTCATATCACTAAGCCTGCCCCTGCGTCAGATAAAGCAACACCATCTAAAATGATATGTGTGGGTAATTGCATTTGCCGACCTTTGACAATAGCGGCTAATCGCTGCACTTCACATTCACGCAGAATTAAATAGGCAAAGGTACGTGCTAAAGCACTTTGAGAACGGTTTAGTAATTTTCGTGCCTGAACACGAACATATTCTTCTATGATTTGTTCTATGCCTGTAATGCCATGAACATCCTCTAATTGTTCTTGCAACTCTGCGGGTAGGTTTTCAAGCATAGCTTCAATGGAATGAGCTTTAACTAAATCCGATAAATCTTGTCCAGTTAAATGCGAGCCTGCTCCAGCAATTAATAAATAATAGGTTTCAGCCGGAGACAATTGATAGGTAAAACGATAACGCAAAGCCCAGATTAAATTAAAGCGTTCTAATAACAAGCGTACTATAAACAACAAGGGGGCACGTTCATTGCTGTCATTAATACCGCGTGCGCGGCGCAACAAGCCGGATAAATAACGATGTGCAATGGTGGCTTCGACAACGTAAAAAGTTTTTTGTTTTTCATGCACTTGACGCGCTTGCTCAGCGGTTTCTGCATATGGGCTGTTGGCTAATTGGCGCAGCATCTCCGCCGTGTCTTCGGTGGTCAGCAAGTCATTCAACGGTAAGCTATTGAAAGGGCTAATGTCACGCAAACCTTGACGACGGATTTGTTCTGCCGTTAAACCGGCCATTTTGCCGCGCATAATAGCTTTAAGATTGGCGATTTCATACTTGCGCAACCAGTAAATCAAAAAAGCCCGCTCGCTCCCATTTAACGGGCGTAGCAACACCATGAAATCATCCATGAAACCTTGTGTCAGAGTGCTAAACACCTGTTCATATTCGGTGATGTCATGTTTAAGCACCTGTTGCAAGCTGTCTGCGCCACTGGCATTTGAACGGTTTTGGATAGTGTTACTCATTCCTTCTTCAGGCATTGAGTGAGCAAAGGCTTCTAATGACTCAATGGGTAATAAGCATCCAGCTAATAGAGCTACACGCGCATGAAGATAAGGATGTCGGGGTTGCAAGTTCATGTTGAGTTCAATCAGTGGCAGTGAGCAAACGCATCGCCGCTTCCAATGCTTCAGCTTCATGCGATTGTGCCATTGAACTCAATTGTTGCGTGCGCTCTTGATAGCGTCGCTGTAATTCACCAATGGTTTGTTCAGCACGGCTGTGTGCTTTTTCTAGAAAATCTGCATGAAGTTCTGGCAAACGATCTTCAAATTGTTTTTCTTCATGTTGAAGATCAGTCAGTGTTTGTTCAACCATCTGTTGCCGCTCTGATTTAGCTTCATCGACTAGCTTTTCAGCTCGAACTTCAGCATCCAGTAGTTTTTTGATGATGTTTTCCATACAATGCCTTATGTCAATTGATATAGATAAAAGGGTAAAAATATATAGAATGGAAGATACACCATTATTTTACCAATAACAGGCCGTGTAAATAAAAAATAGACGGGATAATATAAAAAAGCAATAAAGAAAAATAATAAGTAAGCATTGTAATGCCGAAAAACAAACCAATGCGCACCAGGGCTGTATTGATTTAATATTAATACGGAAATGATGACCAATAAAGTAATTATACTAGATAAGATGATGACACTATCTTGGTAGTGTTGAGACCACACTCTTTGATAGCTAATAGCAAAATTTAAGATAAATAAAAATGAACCCATATATAAAAATTTAGTGAGTGTACTCATTTCAAATTTATAAATATGTTCAACTCCAAAAAGGGTAGTAAACAATAGATAGATAACATGTTGAATATTATCTATGGGGAGTACCCAGGATTGAAAATAACCCTTGGTGATGCTCGTTTTTTCTGAGAAACCAAATAGGTATAAGATAACAAAACAACTGATTAAAATAGCGATATAAATAATAGAACAGAG